>CAZXAC010000054.1:0-13066 GCA_964638335.1 uncultured Lentisphaera sp.
TACCTTCGCATCGGGAAGGATATGATATATCTTGTAGCTTGCGAATATGCTTAGATATAAAGTGGCGATTCCACCGCCTAGCAGTCCTTGTGCGATGAGATGATATTTTTTGCCGGACATCTTTATTCCGGCGACTATCATTCCGAGACCGGCCACTATGCTCACGGCCATCCTGCCGTAGGGTCCTATTAGATTGTTCTCTATTGAGTATTTCAGGAAAAAACCTATTCCAGTAAGAATGATAAGCATAGATGCGCGAAGAAGCCACACGCTTGCCACGGCGTATTCGAAAGAGACGTTCTTCGGACGATGCTCCTCTCCAACTACAATCCAGCTCCAGATACGGGAGCATATCTCGCGCGCGGCGCGTTCAAATTCGGACTCTTTGCGGGGCGCTTGCGAAGCAGACGGCTTGGGATTTGGAATTGGAGCGGACCCGGTCGCAGCTTTCGCAGCCGGAACGGCCACGACAACTGGACTTGGAACAGGCGCAGGGGGTTTCGGTGCTGCAGGTTCTGGACGTAGGGGCGGAACATCATTTGTGGAGGGAGCCTGGATCCCGCTCTTATCTCTTAGCTTTTCAGAGCCAACAAGCTTCTGCAGTTCGGCGTTCATCTTGTCCTGCCTGCTCTTTATCATATACAACAGAACAAGCAACCATATCGGAATTACCATCAACACCGCAAGAACCACCAAGGCTACCATTAGAACAAGAAACTCCAACTCTTGCATTGAAAGTCCTCTCTTTATAGTGTTTGTAACTATATTCGGAGGCTAAATATAGACTGTAATCTATCCAATACAATTCAGCCATTTGCGCCAGAATGTCGCAAGCGACTGAAACGGCCAAGACTGGTCAATTAAGAATTAACAATGAAGAATTGGAAGTCTTGGAGAGAATGCGAGCTACCGATTTAATTGTAAAATTTAGGTCAGTAGTAATCCTGTATTGCCCGGATGTCCCACTTGTTTTCGCGCATGAATTTTATTGCGGAGACGGTTGCTCTTGCTCCGTCTTCGGTGGTTATTATCGGGATTCCTCTTCGGACGGCCTCATGCCGGATTCTTGCCTCATCCACTTGAGCGACGAGTCCGGATGGAGTGTTTATTACCATATGAAGATTTCCCTCGCGCATCATTTCCAGCACATTTGGGGGGGCTTGTTCGGCGAGTTTTTTTATTCTTGTTGCTTTGACTCCGAACTTTTCGATTTCATTTGCGGTGCCGTTTGTCGCGAAAATCGCAAATCCCATCTCGGCGAGTTTCACCGCCATCTCCACAGTCCAAGCCTTATCGGCGTCTCTAGCGCTGACAAAAATATTTCCTTTTTCTGGCAGGGATTGTCCGGCAGCTATCTGGCTTTTCCAATATGCTGCCTCGAAGGAACTGTCTATTCCCATGACTTCGCCAGTTGATTTCATCTCAGGGCCAAGTATCGGATCTACACCGGGGAATCTTGCAAAGGGCAGTACAGCTTCTTTCACCGCAAACCATTTTATCTTCGGCACTCCGCCTGATATTCCGAGTTCTTTCAATGTTTTTCCGAGCGCGATTTTCGCGGCGATCTTAACTATTGGAATTCCTGTCGCCTTGCTGAGATAGGGAGCCGTACGCGACGCGCGAGGATTTATCTCGATCACAAAAAGTTCCTCGCCCTGAACGGCAAACTGGACATTTAGAAGTCCCTTTACGGAAAGCGCGAGGGCTATCTTCCTGCAGGATTCATCTATCATCTTCTGCATGTTCTCGGACAACGTGTGTGGAGGAACCACGCAGGCGCTGTCGCCCGAATGAACTCCGGCCGCCTCAATGTGTTGCATTATTCCCGCCACAAACACATCGGTGCCGTCGCAAAGCACGTCCACATCAACTTCAATCGCCCGCTTGAGATATCTGTCTATCAAAACGGGGAAATCGGGGCTTGCCTGGAATGCCGCTTCCACGAAAGGTTCCAGTTCAACATCGTTTTCCGCTATCATCATGGCTCTCCCGCCAAGCACGTATGAGGGGCGTATAAGGACAGGAAATCCAATTCTGTGAGCTACCGCATACGCCTCGGAGAGTGACATGACCGTATCGCTTTCCGGCTGTCTGAGTCCGAGTTCTTCGAGAAGTTTTCTGCATCTGCGCCTATCTTCGGCGATGTCTATGCTTTCAGCTGGTGTTCCAAGAACTTTGCAACCGGCCCTTAGAAGCGGTACGGCGAGATTCAATGGGGTCTGCCCTCCCATCTGCAGTACGAGTCCTATGGGTTTTTCGTTTTCATATATATTCATCACGTCTTCGAAAGTAAGAGGCTCAAAGTAAAGTTTATCCGAGGTGTCATAATCTGTGGAGACTGTTTCCGGATTGCTGTTTACCATTATTGCTTCGAGACCAAGTTCACGAGCTGCCTGGACTGTATGCACACAACAATAATCGAATTCTATTCCCTGGCCTATTCTATTTGGACCGCTTCCGAGTATTATGACTTTACGCTTGTCAGTCACTCTTGATTGATCCAAAGTCTGGTAACTTGAATATAGATACGGGGTGTATGCTTCAAATTCAGCCGCGCAGGTATCTACGAGCCGATATACTGGTTTTATTCCTGCTTCTTGTCTTTCTGCTCTTATCTGCATTTCGGATATGTTAGCTCTGCGCAGGACGGCGATCTGTTTATCGGAAAAACCACGTCTTTTGGCTTTTTTGAGGAGTTCTTTTGGCAGAGGGATTCCTCTTGGCTGCGCGAGGATTTCGTGTTCGAGTTCCACTATTTGCGAAAGCTGATCTATGAACCACTGGTCTATGCCGGTCAATTCCGAGATTTTCTCCACTGTGTAGGCGTTCTTAAGGGCCTTTTTAATCAGCGCATGCCTGTCGGGGCGTTGTTTGCGAAGTTCGCTGTTTAAATCTGTTACGCCGGCGACCTGAGATTCAAGTTTCAGGTCGAATCCATCGACGCCTATTTCGAGTCCGCGCAGCGCTTTCTGATATGCCTCTTGGAAATTTGTTCCGATGGCCATTGTTTCTCCGACGGATTTCATGCTCACGCCGAGGACTGCTTCGGCTCCACGGAATTTTTCGAATGCGAAGCGAGGTATTTTAACCACTACGTAGTCAAGGGTTGGCTCGAAACATGCCGGAGTTTCTCTTGTTATGTCGTTTGGTATTTCATCGAGGGTGTATCCTACCGCCAGTTTTGCAGCGATTTTCGCAATTGGAAATCCAGTCGCCTTTGACGCAAGCGCCGAGCTTCGCGAAACGCGCGGATTCATTTCTATTACAACCATTCTGCCTGTTTTCGGATGTACGGCGAACTGGACATTTGATCCTCCAGTCTCAACGCCGACTGCCCTTAGGACGGCAATACCCCAGTCGCGCATCTTCTGATATTCACGGTCGGTAAGTGTCTGGACTGGTGCGACAGTGACGCTGTCACCGGTGTGAATTCCCATCGGATCGAGATTTTCTATTGAGCATACTATTACGCAATTATCCCTGCAATCGCGCATGACTTCGAGTTCGAACTCCTTCCATCCTATCACGGATTCCTCTATGAGGACAGTGTGGTTCATGCTCAGTTGAAGTCCCATGAACGATATTTTTTCCAGCTCCTCCTTGTTATGCGCCGTTCCACCGCCTGTTCCGCCGAGGGTGAAGCTTGGTCTCACAATTATCGGATATCCTATTTCTTCGCCGGCGGCGAGAGCTTCTTCCACAGTTCCCACAAGTTTGCTCTTGAGGCATTCTATTCCCGCTTTTTCCATGCACTGCTTGAATTCTATCCTGTCTTCAGCCCTGCGGATTACATCTGCCCTTGCTCCGATGAGTTCGACGCCGTATTTTTGAATTTTGCCTTGCTCCCATACCGACAAAGCGGTATTTAGCGCTGTTTGTCCGCCGAGAGTTGGCAGTATCGCGTCCGGGCGTTCCTTTTCGACTATTTTAAGAACGACTTCCGGAGTTATCGGCTCAACGTATGTCCTATCAGCGATTTCCGGGTCTGTCATTATTGTCGCTGGGTTGCTGTTGAGGAGTATTACTTTATATCCTTCCTGTCGAAGTGTCTTGCAGGCCTGTGTTCCCGAGTAGTCGAACTCACAAGCCTGTCCGATTACGATAGGCCCCGAGCCTATGATCAGTATGCTTTTGATATCATTTCTTTTGGGCACTTTTCTCTCCAATTTTTTTTGCGGACTATCTGAAAGACTGAAATACGTCGGGGCGTAATCTACACCCTCGGAAGCTCATATCCACCTTTTTTTGGCAAAAAAGATCTTCCCGTGAGGAATTTATCTACCGCATATGCGCATTCTCTCCCTTCGGATATCGCCCAAACTATCAATGATTGTCCTTTCCGTGAATCTCCGGCGGCAAACACCTTGGCGACGTTTGTGGAATACTTTCCGTCCGTCCTTATGTTGCCTCTGTTATCCAATTCGCATCCGAGTTGTGCCAGGATTCCTTCCTTCTCCGGTCCAACAAAGCCTAGAGCGAGAAACGCCAAGTCTGCGGGCCATTCGCGGAAAGATCCCGGAATTTCCTCAAAAGCGGGAGAGCCATTTTCGCCCAATGACACCTTCACGTCCATTGTCCTTACGGATCTGAGATTTCCATTTTCCCCTACGAATTCTTTTGTGGAGATGGAGAAGAAGCGCTGTCCCCCTTCTTCATGTGAAGTGCTCATCCTTAGTTTGTTGGGATAGTATGGCCATGGCTGGTGGGCGGGCCTGTCCTTCGGGGGCTGTGGAAACAACTCGAAGTTCACAACTGAGCGTGCCCCCTGCCTGATTGAAGTTCCGACGCAATCGCTTCCGGTGTCTCCTCCGCCGATCACTATAACGTTCTTATCTTTGGCGGATATGCAGTTATCCTCCTTTGCTCCGGAATTGATTCTGTTCTGCTGGCAGAGAAATTCCATTGCGAAGTGTATGCCCTTGAGGTTTCTTCCGGGAATATTGAGATCTCTTGGACGTGTAGAGCCTATTGCCAAAACAACGGCATCGAAATCCCTGAGAATTTTTTCCGCTTCGCTCTTTCCGCCCACATCGCTGTTTACAAAGAAGTTTATTCCCTCCTGTTCCATTATTGAGATTCTCCTGTCAATAACGGATTTTTCCATTTTGAAATCCGGTATTCCATAGCGCAGTATGCCCCCGACTTTATCCGCTCTCTCGAATACGGAAACCAGGTGCCCCGCTCTGTTCAACTGTTGCGCGCAGGCAAGTCCCGATGGACCTGACCCTATCACCGCAACTCTTTTTCCGGTTCTAAGCGGTGGCGGCTCCGGCCTGATCCATCCTTTTGAGAACGCTCTTTCTATTATTTCCTTTTCTATCTGTTCGATGGTAACAGCCGGTTCATTTATTCCCAGGCAGCACGATTCCTCGCAAGGAGCGGGACATAATCTGCCGGTGAATTCCGGAAAATTGTTTGTGGCGAGCAGACGCCTAACGGCTTCTTCCCAGTCGCCACGATAAACGCAGTCGTTCCAGTCGGGCATGAGATTTCCAAGAGGACACCCAATATGACAGAACGGGACTCCGCAGTTCATGCATCTTGCCGCCTGCCTCTTCAGTTCCTGTTCAGGAAGGGATCTGCTGAACTCCCTGTAATTCGCTATCCTCTCCTGCGGCGGGATTTTATCCGCCACGGTTCTTTCGTATTCCATGAATCCTTTAGGCTTTCCCATGATAGATTTCTCCTGATATTAAAAACTATTTCCTTTTAGTTTGCTTATCTCCTGCTCCTGCGAAATTCGCAAAAGCGCCCTTCTGTAATCACGCGGCATTATTTTTACGAATGCTCGACGATATTTTTCCCAAGAATCCAGGATTTTATCGGCGACTGCGCTCCCGGTGTACTTCAAGTGATTTTTAAGTAGTATCTTTACGATTTCCACATCTTCCTGCGCTTCAAGTTTTTCAAGATCCACCATCTCGGTGTTGCAACGGTAGTTGCGGAAGATTCCGCTCTCATCAAGAACGAAAGCCATTCCTCCGGACATTCCAGCCGCGAAGTTTCTTCCGGTCTCGCCTATTACCACCACCCTGCCACCGGTCATGTATTCGCATCCATGATCGCCGACGCCCTCAACCACCGCATGTGCGCCTGAGTTCCTGACGGCAAAGCGTTCCCCTGCAATTCCGCGAACGTAGGCTTCACCGCTTGTAGCTCCATAAAGCGCTACGTTGCCTATGATTATATTTTTTTCAGCCTGGAAATCCGCTCCTTTTGGAGGCCTTATCGACAATCTGGCTCCTGATAAACCCTTTCCGAAATAGTCGTTTGCATCACCCTCCACATGGACGGAAATTCCCCTCACGCCGAACGCGCAGAAACTCTGTCCGGCGGATCCCTTCGCCCTTATAACTACGCTGTCCTCTGGTAGTCCTGCGTCGCCGTATTTTCTCGCAATCCTTCCGCTCAGCATGGTGCATACGGTACGGTTTACGTTGCGGATCTTCTGCTCGAACTCGACCTTGGCTCCGTTTTCAATCGCATTTCTTGCCTTATCGATTATGGAGTGATCTAGAGCAAGTTGCAATCGGTGATCCTGTGATTTGGTTTTGCAGCATCCTATTTCCGGCGATACCGGAGGAGGATAAAGTATGCGCGACATGTCAACTCCTTTCGCCTTCCAATGCTCTATCGCTTTTCTGGGCTCGAGCTTTTGGATCTGTCCGACCATCTCATCAACTCGCCTGAATCCAAGTTTTGCCATTATCTGTCTCAGATCTTCGGCAACAAACTTGAAGAAATTTACCACATATTCCGGTTTACCGCTGAATTTTTTTCTGAGTTCCGGATCTTGAGTGGCGATTCCTGTAGGGCATGTGTTCAGGTGGCATACCCTCATCATTATGCATCCGAGAGTTATCAGTGGAGCAGTGGAAAAGCCGAACTCCTCGGCACCAAGCAGGCAAGCTATAGCCACATCCCTGCCTGTAAGCATTTTCCCATCGCATTCGACTACAATTCTGCTCCTGAGATCGTTTAACATCAGAGTCTGATGAGTTTCCGAAAGTCCGAGTTCCCACGGAAGTCCCGCATGCTTGAGGGAAGTTTCCGGGGATGCGCCCGTACCGCCATCGTATCCGCTTATTAGGACAACATCCGCACGGCCCTTCGCCACGCCTGCGGCAACAGTTCCAACTCCGACTTCCGATACGAGTTTCACGCTGACTCTTGCCTCCGGATTCGCATTTTTGAGGTCGTGAATCAGCTGCGCGAGATCTTCTATTGAATATATATCGTGGTGTGGAGGCGGGGATATCAACTGCACCCAGGGAGTTGAGTGACGCGTCTTCGCTATCCATGGATAGACTTTTTCCGCCGGCAGTTGTCCGCCCTCGCCCGGTTTCGCGCCCTGAGCCATCTTTATCTGAAGTTCTTTCGCGTTGACAAGATAATTTATTGTCGTTCCGAATCTTCCGGAGGCTATCTGTTTTATGGAACTTGAAAGGGAATCTCCGTTCGGCAGACGGATGTAGCGGTCGGGATCTTCTCCACCTTCGCCGGAATTGCTTTTCCCTCCGAGCCTGTTCATTGCTATTGCGAGGGTTTCGTGCGCCTCCTTGCTTATCGAGCCGTAGGACATTGCGCCAGTCTTGAATCTCTTCACTATTTCGGTCCAATGTTCCACCTCGTCGAGAGGCACGGACTTTGCTCCATCGTATTTGAAGTCAATAAGCCCGCGGAGAGTCATCAGATTTTCCTGCTGGTCGTTTATCATCCGGGCAAATTCCTGGAACGCTTCCCATCTGCCAAGTCGCGTCGCTTCTTGAAGTTTCGCTATCGCGAGCGGATGAAGCAGATGCCTTTCCCCGTCCCTGCGCCACTGGTATATCCCGCCCACATCAAGAGAAAGGCTTCCCGGCATTCCCGGAGTCAGCCAGGCTTTGTCATGGCGCGCCTTCACCTCGAGCGCAATAGCATTTATATCAGATCCCCCTACTCTGCTTGCCGTTCCGGAAAAGTATTTTTCGACAAGTTTTTCGTCAAGTCCGACGGCTTCAAACTGTTGGGCGCCCCTGTAGCTTTGCAGAGTCGATATGCCCATTTTGGACATGACTTTTAGGACACCCTTGTTGACAGCCTTGATGAAATTTTTTCTCGCTGTTTTCATGTCCACATTAAGAACTCCCTGAGCCTTCAGTGTGAACATCGTTTCAAGGGCCAGATAAGGATTCACCGCATCGGCTCCGTAGCCGAACAAGGCCGCGAAATGCTGCACTTCCCGGGGTTCTCCGCTGTCAACGACTATAGAACAACGCGTGCGTAAACCGCATGAAATCAGATGATGATGCACTCCCGAACAAGCCATAAGAGCAGGAATCGGAGCCATCTCCCTGTTCACCCTGCGATCCGATAGTATCAATATCACTTTCCCGCCTTTCACAGCATCCTCCGCGCCGGCACATATCTTGTCCATCGCCTCTTCAATGCCCTTTCCGCCGTCATCTATGCGAAAGACAGTGTCAATGATAATTGAAGAAAGATTTTCATCTCCGCATTCTCTTATCTTCTGCAGGTCGTCATCGGTCAATATCGGCTGTTCAAGTTTCAGATGGCGCGCATGTTCAGGGGTCTCATCGAAGAGATTTCCCTGCGCTCCGATGGTGCTTATTAGCGATGTTACAAGTTCTTCCCGCATCGCGTCGAGCGGAGGATTGGTGACTTGCGCGAAGAGCTGTTTGAAATAGTTGTAGATGAGCTGTGGTCTTTCAGACAGAACCGCTAGAGGCACGTCAACGCCCATGGATCCTATTGGTTCCTGCCCGTGGTTTGCCATTGGGGCCATGATTATGCTCAAGTCCTCAAAGCTGTAGCCGAACAAATTCTGAAGCAGTAAGAGCGGACCTCCGGTCGGCGGTGGAGGATTTTTCGCCTTCGGCAGAGATTTTAGAGGTTTGAGATTTTCATCCAGCCATTTGCGATACGGGCGGCGTGACGCCATTTCGGACTTTATCTCCTCGTCATCAATTATGCGCCCCTGCTTCATGTCCACAAGGAACATCCTTCCCGGCAGCAAACGCCCCTGTAGAGTATGTTTTCAGGCTCAATTTCTATAACTCCGCTCTCGGAGGCCATTACCACAAAGTCATCTTTTGTGACCGTATATCTAGAAGGGCGCAGGCCGTTCCTGTCGAGCATTGCGCCTATGCATTCTCCATCGGTGAACGGGATGGACGCCGGACCATCCCAGGGTTCCATCATACAGGAGTGATATTCGTAGAATGCTTTTTTCTCTTCGGACATTTCCTGATGCATCTGCCAGGCTTCCGGAATCAGCATCATCATCGCGTGCGGAAGTGAGCGACCGGTGTGGTAGAGCAGTTCCACTACGTTGTCAAGATTCGCGGTGTCACTTGCACCCGGAGTGCATACTGGTCTTATTTTCGAAATATCATTCCCGAAAAGCGGAGAGGAAAATATCGCTTCACGTGCCGCCATCCAGTTCAAATTCCCCCTGAGGGTGTTTATCTCCCCGTTGTGGCATAGATATCTGAACGGCTGCGCCAAGTCCCAGCTCGGGAAAGTGTTTGTGCTGTAACGTTGATGGACTATCGCCATTCCGCTCTGCATATCAGAATCGTGGAGATCGGGCATGTATTCGGTTATCTGGTCCGCCAGCATCAGTCCCTTGAAGACCACAGTACGGCTGGACAGACTGCATATGTAAAAATATCCCCTTTGCTTAATTGAGGATTTGCGAACCGCGTTTTCTATCACCTTGCGCACAACAAAAAGCTTCCGTTCAAAATGAGCATTGTCGCGAATTTCGCTGCCGGCGCCAATAAAGACATGCTCCAATTCAGGCTCAACATCGCGGGCAAGCCTTCCTAAGACTTGATTATTGGTGGGGGTCTTTCGCCAACCGAGAAGACGAAGCCCGTTTTCAGAAAGCACAACCTTGAAGAGATCCTTGATCTTGAATCTCATCCTTGTCGCGAGGCAGAAACACAAGTCCCGCCGCATATTCGGACTTACCAGGCAAATTTATACCGCAACCACCAGCCGCCTTTCTGAAGAAAAGATCCGGCATCTGCATAAGTATCCCGGCACCATCACCGGTCTTTTCATCACATCCACAGGCCCCTCTGTGAGCAAGATTAACCATTATAAGAAGAGCCTTCTCAACTATCTGGTGACTCGCCTCTCCCTTCAAGTTGCATAGCATCCCCACACCACAGGCATCGTGTTCACTCGCGGGATCATATAGCCCACGACCAAAACCGTCCTTAAGACGCCATCGCTGATTGTCCTCCTTGTTCATCGACAATATTCTCCCCAATTTTTTATGAAATTTCAACACAGACTAAGCGACTAGCGTGCCATATGAAAAATATTTTACATAAGTCATTGATATACAAAGAATTATTACTCCAAAGCCAACAACAAAATAATGACATTTTTGTAATATTTTGCATTGCTTAATAACATTTTTGTTTCAAAAAGACAGGAAACCGTGGCGGGAGAAACATAGGAAAACGAAATTAATGATTGGAAATATGAATGCATTTATCATGCGAAGCCGCGAAGTTCGCAAAGTGTATTTTTTTTACATCAAGATTCAGCTCAAGCATCTCGCTGGGAGGGCAGGTCCGCGAAGTTTTAGATTGCATAGATGGGACTTGCTTTTCGCAGTTGAAGCTCGCTCTCGCGAAGCCAATTTGCAATTTAGTAGCTTGCCCGCCTACGGAGGGCTTGCGACATCCTTGGCGCAAATAGCAGAACCCAAAGCGGCTTGCATTGTGTGTCTAGCCTTAGCTTCGAAGCGGAAAAAGCGGACTTGTATACAGAAAAATCGTTATCAATACAATGCTAAGCCTTATAATTCTAGCATTACCAAAAAGGGATTATAGACGTAGTTTCAAGCAGACTTTTTTGTTTGATTTTTCCTGTTTGCAGTCTAATCTTTTCTTGGCGTTCAAAAATTGAAGATCAGATTTTAAGTTTCGATCTTAAAAAATAGAATACTGGTGAACATCGCGTCATCACACGCGGGGAAAACAGAAAGAATTTAAAGGTCTGTTTGTCCCGATTTTATACCAATTGAATCCAAAAGTCAAAAAGAGGAAAACAGTGAAACAAATGAAAAATCGCATCTTTTCAATTCTCCTCAACAGTGCAATGTGTTTCGTATTGTTTGGCTGTTCCGGGGAAACAGCCAAAAAGACAGCTTCTAAAGTAACTAAAAAAGCAGTCGAAATGACCAAAGGGACTTTGACTGGGATTGAAAAAGGAATTGAAGATGGACGAAAAGCTGCAGAGAGTACAGATGGCGCATTAATCATAACAAATGCCGAGGATTTGAATAACAATGTTTCCATTTCATTCGTATCAGTTTGTCCTAATGATCTTGATCAATCTTTGACTCTAGACATTGGATTTGAGAATAACTCTGATAAGCCTGTCCGAATTGTAAATCTGCACGATAAGGGGAATTTGCTGTTCCTCGATAAGGAGGGCTTTGCTTACGAATTGAATCATGGGCCATCGGAACTTACTGTTCCACCGAAAGCGAAAGTCAAGCTTCCATTCTCCTTCAAAGGAAAAGTAAACTCGCTCAACAAAGTCAGAATCTATGGAAAGGAATTTAACGTACCGACAGATATAGAAAAGAAAGAAGTTCCAAATAAAACTGAAGATGCCAAGGATAATACTCAGATATAGCCACAACGAGACTGTTGCTCTAAACCATTACCCCTCAAGCTCGGAGACAACTAGAGATCGCCACATTCGATATAATAATTAATCTAGATTTTGCGTTTCATCTCCAGCATCTTTTGCTTGTGAGACGATTAAATATCCTCCGTCATATTTCACGCAAGTCGAGGTCGTCGTGGGGCTCGGTGGCACCGTGAAACTCGGGTTAAACCCCGGCGAATTACTGGACTTCATTCTGGGGTGGACAACTCTCGACATCTTTCATGACGACATCGCAGGCGGAATAGAAATGAGGGAATCCAACCAAGCCTCGGATGCGACTTCGGAACCCGCACCGGGTGCGGATTCCTCATCGCATCAAGACTGAAGTTAGGAATATAAATAGCCATATATTTATCTTGCTTTAATGATATCCTAATGTATATTCCAAAATGAAGACGACTCAATTTGACTGGGATGTTGAAAAAGATGTTTTGAACCGTGAAAAGCACGGCGTTAGTTTTTATCTCGCTCAAAGAGCTTTTGCAGATCCAAAGCGTGTTATAGCAGAGGATATAAAACACAGCTCGGATGAGAACCGTTTTTACTGTATAGGGAAGGTTGATGATGGAATAGTCACCGTCAGATTTACCTTCAGAAACAACATAATTAGAATATTTGGAGCCGGATATTGGAGAAAAGGGAAAAAGACATATGAAGAAAAAAATAAACTACAAAAATGAACCGATGGGGAAAATCCGTGTTGTAAAGGACTTCCTGCCGAACCCGGAACAGCTGGCATTCAAGGAGGAAAAAGTCAAAACAACCATCTCCTTGAGCAGGACTAGCCTGGATTTTTTCAAACAAGAGGCGGACCACTACCACACATCCTATCAGAAAATGATAAGGAATCTTCTTGATTCCTATGCATTACAGCATACAGGAAAATTTCCTAACTAGTTCGCTTCTGGTAATCCGGCTCCGCCGTATGCCAGAGCTTAGCGTTGTGTCACAGGAAATGATATGAAAGATATCGAAAAGGAAATTATAGAGAAACTTGGTGTCCCCGCGGTCTCCCACAAAAAATACGGGCGTCCTAAGGCAAGGTTTTTTGGCTTTGTATCAGTGGCATGGTTTGTAATCTCAATTCTCCCCTTGTCAATGTTCTGGGACACAACATTAAGCAAGGATTTATATTGGATATTTTATTTACTTATTCCTCAGCCAATATTTATATCTTTAGCCATATACTTTTTGTTCACAGAAAAGCCAAGAGAATTTGAGGAATATCATTTTAATGAGGATGATGAAAAGATAGACGGAAAAGTATTAGCTATAACTTCATGTATTGCCGTTGGTGGGGCAATAGTTGGCATGTATTACGGCATTAATGCTATTTTTCTTCGCCTAATACTTTTTTTGTTTTTACTGC
>CAZXAC010000055.1:0-12990 GCA_964638335.1 uncultured Lentisphaera sp.
AGCTTTTCCCGCCGCCCAATCCGGACAAAAACCAAAACCTTACGTGTACACGACAATTTTTCTGATGTCTATCCTCGCAACCTTGTTGCTGGGGTATTTCCTATACAGCATCAATGCTAACAACAAAGCTTTTAAATCATTGAAGAGGGCGGAAAATTATCTGTCTAAGTCCAACAAAAACTATGAGGCAGCCCTTCCTTTGTTCCGCGAAGCCGCCGCCGTCTCAAAGGGGACAAAATATCAGGACACGGTATTAAAAAGATATAGGGAAGTAAAAAGCATGGTTGATGCGGGAGAAGAAAGAATCCAGTTTTTTGATAAGAAATTGAAAGATGCCCAGGAAAAAATAAATCAAGGAGAATTAGAACAAGCCTTGACAATATTGGATGAAATCAGAGAAATAGACGACGAGTCAAGAAAAGCTAGCGTGGAGGCAAGCATCCAATATATTAAAACAACAAAGGAAAATAAAAAAAAATGAGCAGAGCGAAAATGGGAACAAGTTTGGCGTGCATAAAATGCCCGGGAAAATATCCCTTGGATAAAATACGCTATCGCTGTGAATGCGGTGGTCTTCTTGAAGTTGAGAGAGACCTTTCCAAATTAGACCCTTCGAAATTGCTTAAAACATGGGAGAAACGCTGGAGATCAAAGCGAGGGGTAGATGCCTCCGGAGTGTGGAGATACAGGGAGCTCATATTGGATATCCCAGAGGATATGATTATCAGCAAAGAAGAGGGCAATACAAGACTTTATGATGGAGGAAAGGCCGCAAGGTTCGCAGGGATAAATAAATTCATGCTTAAGCACGAAGGAGAAAATCCTACCGGAAGTTTTAAGGATAGAGGGATGACTTGCGGAATAAGCGCGGCAAAAATGCTTCAGGCTAAAACTGTGGCATGCGCGAGCACCGGAAACACCAGCGCAAGCATGGCGGCCTATGCGTCAACGGCAGACATGAAGTCTCTCATTTTTATTCCAGAGGGAAAAATTGCTTACGGAAAGCTAGCTCAAGCTCTTGCGTACGGAGGAAAAACCCTGCAAATTGATGGGAATTTTGACGCGGCGATGGACCTTGTTCAGAAGATATGCTCGGAATTGGACATATATCTGCTGAATTCAATAAATCCGTTCAGGATAGAAGGACAGAAGGCAATATGTTTCGAGATATTGCAACAATTGGATTGGACATCCCCAGATTGGATAGTAATACCCGGCGGAAACCTAGGGAACAACAGCGCCTTTTCAAAGGCCCTTATGGAATTGCACGGATTGGGAATCATAAAGAAAATTCCAAAAATAGCCGTAATACAAGCGGAGGGAGCAAATCCCCTATACAGAATGTGGTCATCCGGAAGCAAATTTGCCCCAGTGAAAAATCCGGATACGATAGCGACAGCGATAAAGATAGGCAATCCGGTTTCGTGGGAAAAATCTATGAAAGGAATAAAATGGAGCAGTGGGACCGTGGAACAGGTTTCAGAACAGGAAATAATGGACGCCAAGGCAATGGTTGATTCAGCTGGCATAGGAGCAGAACCAGCATCATGTTGCTCCGTAGCAGGAGCCAGGAAACTAGTAGACAAGGGAGTAATATCAAAAGATGATTTTGTGGTGGGCATCCTTACTGGAAATATGATGAAGGATCCGGACTCCGTTATAGGATATCACACAAACAAACTTGAGGGGGTAAAGGGTAATTTTGCGAACGCACCAATAAAGGTAAAGGCCGACGTTGAAAGCGTAAAAAAAATTCTACTTTCTTAGCCTGCCCATTCTCCCGGCTTGCGGAAATTATCGTCGGGTTTGATTTTACCAATAAAATTTGCGGGTCTTGATGCGCGAAGTATCCTTTTTATTCTGTCTGAGAAAAAATTTAATCCTTCCGTTGCAATTGCTAAAATAGCAAAAGCTCCCCATATAATAAACCCGCGTCTAGAAATTTTTATTTCCATAATCCGTAAATCTCCTTGCCGCAAAAGCATTTTCCTTCCAAAATATCAACTCTTTCAGTTGTCATCCCAGATCTTGAAACTAGCACTTTCCCACAGGACGGGCATAATGTGTCACGCCCCTTTTCTCCGTATAAATTCCCAATATAAACATAAGAAAGCCCCTCTTCTTTTGCTATATCGTAGGCAAATTCAAGTAATTTTGGAGGGGTTGGGGGAATATTTTTCATCTTATAGTGGGGAAAGAACCTAATAAAATGAAGGGGGATTTCTTGACCAAGATTGGTTTTTATCCAGCGAACAAGCTTCCGAATGTCCGCTTCCTTATCATTCAAGGTGGGGATCAATAAATTGGTTAACTCTAGAATTATTTTAGATTCAGCAGCCGCTATTATTGAATCAAGCACTGGCCTTATTGTCGCACCGCATACGTTGCGATAGAACTTATCACTTATCCCCTTCAGGTTTATATTTGCGGCATCCGAAAAAGATAAAAGCTCTCTCCAAGGTTCCTTATTTATGTATCCAGCAGTAACAAGAATATTTTTTAGATTTTTCCCCCTTGCAATTTTTGCGGTCTCAAGAGCATATTCATAAAACACCACAGGATCTGAATAGGTGTAAGCAATAGAGACCGCACCAGATTCTTGGGCAGATTTGACCACTTTTTCGGGAGACATCTGATATGCAGATGCATCTTCGGGATTACATTGGGACAATTCCCAGTTTTGACAATTAAGACAGTGAAGATTGCAGCCTACCGTTGCTATTGAAAATGCTGTGCTTTTTGGAAGAAAATGATATAGAGGCTTTTTTTCAACTGGATCACAATGAACGGCGGATGGAAAACCAAAAGTTGTTGCCGTCAAACGACCGTCAATGTTAATTCGGATTCGGCAATCTCCGCTCTTTCCAAGTGGTATTATACAGTTTTTCGGGCACAATTCACAAGAAACTTGGTTTTTCATTAGATTTTTGCTCGTTTTTTGTTAATGTGACGGTAATTTTTCGAAAACATAAAAATTGAACATATTAGATGGCTGCTTCTCCATTGTTCGCTTACGAAATCTAAGGCAGACAAGTCTTTTTGAAGTATGGATGCACATATTTGTCTCGATTTCCGCTAGCCATGCAACACAGGTCAAAAGCAAAATCTAGATAAATATAGTTTATTGCGGGTTGATTGCAAAGAGTTTTCTGATTCGCGTCTTGCGTCAGGAAACAAGGCAATAGCTTCGTAAAAGATCATTTCTTTGTTGTTTTCAATTCTAGGTACAATTTGTAAGCTCAGAGATGATGTTTTATACCGAATAAAATATTGCTGTACAAATATTTTTGATGAAGTATGCGGGATAAAGAACGACCAGATATAAGAGAAAAATCAAAAATA
Source organism: uncultured Lentisphaera sp. (assembly GCA_964638335.1). GTDB lineage: Bacteria > Verrucomicrobiota > Lentisphaeria > Victivallales > GWF2-50-93 > DYMC01. The sequence goes on from CAZXAC010000055.1 coordinate 3,343, forward strand.
AGTATGTTGATTTTTTATGTTTCTGAGTGATATTTAAGTGCGCGTTGTGCGGGTGTAGCATAATGGTAATGCTCCAGCTTCCCAAGCTGGCAACGTGGGTTCGATTCCCATCACCCGCTCCAATTTCCCTCTATTTTTTGCGATCCATCAACCAAGGCTTTTAATATTTTCCTCTACTACTCTGAGTTTTTCCTCAGTGGCGACGAGTTGCTTTTTAGTTTCCTCTATTAGCTGCGGAGGGGCTTTGGATGTGAATCGTTCATTTTCGAGTTTCGCTTTTGCTCCGTTTATCCACTTTTCCAATTCGGTCTTTTGTTTTTCGAGTTTCGCTCTTTCTCCCTCAATGTCAACAAGTCCTTTTAACGGTAGGAATATGGTTCCAGAATCAAGTACCACGGATGGGGCGGGTCCGTCGAGTTCGAAGGAATCTGCTATTGAGAATTCAGAAGCCCGGAGAAATTTTTCCAGAGTTGTTTTTTCTCCCTCAAGGAAAGCCTGAATTTCAGGCGTCATAGGCTTGAAGCAAAATCTTACAACCTGAGATGGTGCTATGCCGGCATCAGTACGCAGTTTCCTCCCCGTCGATATGATTGCGAATTTCGCGGAAGTCAGTTCTATCATTTTTTTGTCAATTCCTAAGCGAATTTTTTCCCCATTCGAGATCGGAGTGGGAAAACTTTCCAACATTATGCTTTGATTTTCTTCAAGATATTCGAGCTGATGACAGAGTTCCTCAGTTATGAACGGCATGAACGGGTGAAGCAGGCGAAGTATTCCGAAAAACACATAATCAAAAACTATCAAAGCTGCTTCCTTCGCGGAAGAATCATTGAATCTCTGCTTCTGGCATTCAATGAACCAGTCACAAAACTCTCCTCTTATAAACTCATAAAGAGAATGCGCGGCATCGTGAAAGCGAAAATTCTCCAGAGATTCATTTATCGTTTCCGCGATTTGGGAATATCTGCCAAGAATCCATTTTTCATCGTTGGAAAGTTTTTCAGGCGATATTTTAGATATCTCAGGCTGTTGTGTTTTTCCTCCTTGCATTTTGCGGAATCTTGCCGAATTCCAAAGCTTGTTGCAGAAATTTCTTCCAAGTTCGCATTTTTCGTTGCTATATCTTATATCCATTCCGACTGGGGCAATGTAAATAATGGAAAACCTCAAGGAATCGGCTCCATATTTGGAGATTACCTCCAGCGGGTCCGGAGAATTGCCCAAAGATTTGCTAAGTTTTCTGCCTTGATCGTCTCGGATTATGCTGGTAAAATAAACGTTCCTAAATGGAACCTCTCCGGTAAATTCAATACCAGCCATTATCATTCTGGCAACCCAGAAAAATATTATGTCAGGTCCAGTAACTAAATCGTTAGTAGGATAGAAAAATTTGAATGTGTCAGTTTTCTCAGGCCAACCCATTATCGAAAAAGGCCAAAGCCAAGAACTAAACCATGTGTCCAGAACATCCTCTTCCTGTCTCCAATTTTCAATGTCCGGAGGCGATGTCTTGCCGACAAATACCTCTCCAGTTTTCTTATGGTACCAAGCGGGTATGCGGTGTCCCCACCAAATCTGTCTACTGATACACCAATCTTTTATGTTTTCCATCCAGTGGTAGTATGTCTTAGTCCAGCGATCGGGATGAAATCTGATCTTTCCCGATTTTACCGCTTCAATCGCGGGCTTTGCGAGCTCCTTCATATTCACAAACCATTGTTCACTTATCCTAGGTTCTATCTCGACATTCTCTCTCTCCGAAAAACCAACACTATGAACATGATCTTCCACCTTCACAAGCAGTTTTGCATCATCCATCATTTTTACGACTTTTTCCCGACATTCAAAGCGATCAAGTCCGACAAAATCTTCTCCTGACGCTTCATTCATAGTGGCGTCAGGATTCATTACATTTAAAATGTCGAGATTATGACGGAGAGCTACTTGGAAGTCATTTGGATCATGTGCGGGAGTTATTTTTACACACCCTGTTCCAAATTCTGGATTGGCGTGCTGGTCGGCTACTATAGGTATGCTTCTATTTGTTAGTGGAAGGTCTACAGTTTTTCCTATCAAATGTTTGTATCTGTCGTCATTAGGGTTTACGGCGAGAGCGGTATCTCCCAGCATGGTTTCGGGTCTTGTGGTTGCAATTTGGAGATATCCGGATTTGTCGCTTAAAGGATATTTAAAGTGATAAAAATATCCATGAACTTCTTTGTATATGACTTCCTCATCTGAAAGGGCGGTTTTTGATACCGGGCACCAATTTATCATTCTTTTTCCGCGGTATATATATCCTTTATCGTAAAGTCTTACGAATACGTCTATCACGGCGTCACTCAGTCCCTTATCCATAGTAAAACGTTCTCTTTCCCAATCACAGGAAGACCCGATTTTTTTCAACTGCTTTACTATGGTTCCGCCATATTGTTCTTTCCATTGCCATACTCGTCGAATAAATTCTTCTCTTCCAAGTTTTTCCCTAGAGCTTCCTTCGTTTTCTCGAAGGTATTTTTCAACCCTTGCTTCGGTCGCGATGCCGGCGTGATCCGTTCCTGGAAACCAGCACGTCGATCTGCCCTGCATCTTGCGCCATCTGTTTAATATGTCTTGCAGGGTATTGTTTAGGACATGTCCCATGGTAAGCATGCCGGTGATATTTGGTGGCGGGATTGCTATTGAGTAAGGTGCCCTGTCCTTAGATGGGATTCCATTGAAGAGTCCCATCTTTGTCCAGAAGTTGAAATATTTATCTTCTGTCGCGGAGGACTCATATGCCTTTGGCATTTCGTTTTTTAGCTTATTTTCTTCCATGTTAAAATGTTTCGTCAATCCTTAAATTTTTAATTATTATTTCTCCGATAGGCCAGTCCAGCTCCCAACGCTCTTGCGGAGCAACAAAGGATATGATGTAAATGGTCCCTGTGGAGTCATTTGACAATGTCAGAAAATATTCTCGAATTTTTTCTGAATTATCAGGAGATAAGTCCTCCCTCAAGAATCCTTTTTCGATCAATTCTCCTCTTTTCCCTTCCCAATGTTTTACCGTGTTAGTCTTTTTTGATATATCTTGGATCATTTCAGCCGCAAAAGCCGACGGATTACTTTTCTTTTTTTCTGGAATTCCGCGTACAACCACCATGTTAAAAACAGAACGTGCTTTCTCTCCCTTGTCGAGATTCTCCTTGGATATTGTGAAAAGAGATCTGCTTTCTTTCTGAACATGCTTGTGACTGAAAAACCAACCCTTAGGACTTGCCACATATGCTCTGACAAAAGGTAGCTGCATCCAAGAAAAGCCTTCAGACGGCGCTGTTGACGTCGTGCCATCAGAAAATGCCAAATAGGGTAAAAAAAAGAAGAAAATAATGGAGATATGAAAACGCTGTCTCATGGATTTATTAGATAACTCCTTAAAAATAAAATATATACACCATTTTCTTTGTGAGATTTGAGACGAAAAACACGCAAAAGTATCATAAGAGATTCATATTTCAAGCATTTTTAATGTCTTGAATTTACCGTTTTTTACGGGAACTCTGATTCTTATCCGAACAGAATTCGGGATTAAAACCATCTTTGTTGTTAGAGTTTTTTGACCTTGCCATAATCCACCCCATTGATTCAAGCTTTGAAATTGTTGCTCTAACCAGCTGTTCCGGCGCCGATGCTCCAGAAGTGATGCCTATCGAAAACTTTCCTTTAAACATAGACTTTTTGATAGATTTTTCGTCCTCTATAAGATAAGCTTTTGCTCCGGATTTCTCCGCTATTTCCTTTAACCTTAAAGAATTAGAACTGTTGGATGAGCCTATCACCAATATTGCATCGCTCTTCATGGCAAGTTTTCTGACCGCCGCTTGCCGTTCCCTAGTGGCGTAACATATATTATCCTTGAAGGGGGCAAGTTTTGAGCCGAGTCGTTTTTTCAAAGATTTATATATTTTCTTGCTCTCCTGAGGATTTAGGGTTGTCTGGGTTAGACATACAAATTTATCCGACCCACAGCGTGGGATTTTCTTTATATCTCTGATTTCTTCAACTATATAAAATTTCCCTTTTATCCTTCCGGAAGTCCCGATGATTTCTGGGTGAACTCGGTGCCCAATCAAAATTATGGAAAATCCCTTTTGCGAGAACGAATTGGCTAGGTTATGTATTCTCCTTACTATCGGGCACGTGGCGTCGGTGATCTTAAGCCCCCTCTTCAGAGCTTCCGTTTCCGTGGATGAAGACACTCCGTGTGCGCTGAAGACTATTCTTGCCCCCATTGGCACCGAACTCAGACTCTCTACAAAAATCACTCCCTTCCGTTTGAGATTTTCTATTACATATCTGTTGTGGACGATTTCATGCCTCACGTATATAGGTTCCGAAGATTCTTTAGCCAATTTTTCCACAGTGTCTATGGCATTCTTTACTCCTGCGCAAAATCCTCTTGGACTCGCAAGGTAGATTTTTTTTGGACAACCTTTGATTTCGGTTTTCATTTTTAGGGGTCTCTTTTGCATAAGGATTTTTCCCGATGTATATTCTAACACTTGTAAAAAGAAATTTCCATTTTGTGGAAGGAATTAAGCATGTTTGGTTTTTACAGAGTTGCCGTTGCGGTTCCAAAACTTAAAATTGGGGATCTGCAACACAATAAAACTGCGATTTTTCAAGTTGCAGAAAAAGCAGATGCGAAAGATGCCTCCGTGATAGTCTTTCCGGAGCTGTGCATGACAGGTTATTCTTGCGCCGACCTATTCCAAAATTCCAAATTATTGGAGAAATGCGCAGAATCATTGGATGACCTAGCGGTCCAGAGCAAAAAAATCCGTTGCGTAATCATTGTGGGAGCTCCGATTTATTGCAGGAAAGGTATTTATAACTGCGCAGTTCTGATAAAAGATGGCAAAATAATAGGGGTTGTCCCCAAGATTTTTATTCCGAATTACAAGGAATTTTATGAAAAGAGATGGTTCCTGAGCGGAAGAGAACTGGAACAAGAAAATCTTCTCATATGCGGGAAATCCGTACCATTTTCAAGCAATATCATTTTTTCAGATAGAAAATATCTTAATTTTGCGGTTGAATTATGTGAAGATCTTTGGTCCCCTGTTCCCCCAAGTGCAAATCATGCGATAGCCGGGGCAAACCTGATTTTCAATCTTTCCGCCAGCAATGAACTAATAGGGAAAGCTGATTACAGGAGGGATCTTGTAAGACACCATAGCGCCAGATGTATTTGTGCCTATGCTTTCTGTTCCGCAGGTTTGTATGAATCGTCAACGGATACGGTTTTCGGAGGGCACTGCATGGTATCCGAAAATGGATCCATGCTCCTTGAAAATCCGAGATTTGAAAGCGAAGGCTTCATCGGTTTTGCCGATTTAGACTGCCAAAAATTAAATCATATGAGATTATCCGAAAGCAGTTTTTCGGATGCGAAAGAAAATGGGAAATACCAGACTATATCAATAGAAAAAATTAATGAGATACACCACATTCAAAGAAGCTTTGAATCGAAGCCTTTTGTGCCCTCAGATAAATCCAAGAGAGATGAAAGATGCAGGGAAATATTCAATATTCAGACATCTGCCCTATTTAGGCGCATGGAGCATACCAAGTCAAAAAAAATGATTATCGGCATTTCTGGCGGACTTGATTCAACTTTGGCAATACTGGTGGCAGAGCGCACTATTAGGAAATTAGGAGCAAATACTAAAGATATAATAGCAGTAACAATGCCAGGTTTTGGAACAGGAAGCAGAACATTCAAAAATGCAGTTTCGTTAGCAAAAATACTTAAGGTTGACCTAAGAACAATCAATATAAGCCAAGCATGCAAACAACACCTTAAAGATATAAGAAAAAGTTCGAAAGTCCATGATGTGACGTTCGAAAATGTTCAGGCGCGAGAAAGAACCCAAATATTGATGGACATAGCAAACAATGAAAAGGGAATTGTCGTAGGAACGGGAGACCTTTCTGAAATTGCCTTAGGATGGTCTACTTTTAACGGAGACCATATGTCGATGTACTCGGTTAATTCCGGAATTCCAAAGACTCTTGTCCGTCATATAATAGGATGGATTGCCGACAATTCCCCGTCAAAACCCAGGAATATTCTTTTGGATATCCTAGATACTCCCATAAGTCCAGAGCTTTTGCCGCTCAAAAAAGACGGAAAAATGACGCAAGAGACGGAAAAGATAATTGGGTCCTACGAATTGCATGATTTTTTTCTGTATCATGTTATAAAATATGGAGCTTCTCCGGAAAAATTAGACTACATTGCGAATATCGCATTTAAAGGTATTTTTGGAAAAAAAGAAATAAGAGATACGTTGAGAATATTTATTTCCAGATTTTTCAACAATCAGTTTAAGAGGAATTGCTGTCCAGACGGGCCAAAGGTGGGGACTATTTCTCTTTCCCCCCGTGCCGACTGGCGAATGCCGTCGGATATTTCTCCTGCATTATGGCTAGAAGGATTTTGATTTCTGGACCCAGACTAATCCGACATCAACGCGTTTGCGAGTTTTAAGTCTTTGGGATACGTTATTTTTATATTCGGATCTTCTGTAATAAAAACCTTCACATTTTGTCCCAAAAATTCCATCACAGACGCATCATCGCTGAAACTTTTTTTAATTTTTGAAATCTTTTGATAGGCTCTTTTAATCTCGTTAAATTTAAATATTTGAGGGGTTTGCGCAGATATAAGATATTCTCTGTCAACGGTTTTCAATATTTTATTGTCCTTGTTTACAAATTTTATTGTGTCTGATATTCTTGATGACACTATTGCTGAACCGTGCTTAGCCGCAAAACGGAATGCCAAGGAAATATTTCCCTCCTTTATCAGGGGTCTAGCGGCATCATGTATGGCAACGAGATCAAGAGATAAGGAGGATATGGCTTCTAATCCATTTGCGACAGAATCCGTTCTGCTTCTCCCCCCATCCGCATATTTTATATTTACGTTTGGGCAAAATTTCCTTGAAATTTTCTTGAAGCTATCCTTAAGTTTAGGGGGGACAACCAGCACAATGCGATTTTCGCAGATGTTTCTAAACGGCATCAGGGATCTCACAAATACCGGAATTCCGGCGATTTTCGCAAACAATTTGTTCTTTCTCCCGAATCTAGAACCTGAGCCTCCAGCTACAATTACAACACCAAGCGTGCGTTTTTTCGAGTGTGATGTCATTTTGATGTGAGCACGTCTGGTCTCAAATCATGTACAAAATCCATTGAAACCCTGTGGTAGAGATCCATGGTCATGCGTGACCAGTAGTAATGGTCTATCAATCCGCTGATTGGAGCCAGGAATGTTATCCCGTAGTCGGTGGAAATTGCCCACGTCTGGCCCTTCCAGAGAAGCCTTCCGTTTTTTGTATCATATACGGCAAGCTTAACCTCAACGTAAGCGTAGGTAAAAAATATAAGCCAAAAATGATCCTGCGTTACCACTTCTCCAAGTACGACTGCGTCGGTGTTTTCCTCGCGAGCGACCTTTAGGGCGTCTCCTCCGTTGTACGGAGATGAGACTCTTTTGTCTGTGTCTTCAATCCTGGTGCACATTCCTATTAGGGAGAAACTCTGAAACACAGCTTCTCTCGCTCGTGGTCCAGCCTCCCTATACCAAGTAGTGTTGCGGAAAGGATATATAGTGAAAGTCTGGGGATGTTGTCTTGAAAATCCGAAATTTGTAGAATCAACCTCGGCAAAAGTGTTGTGACCGTCATACACAAGCCTATGCATGGTTCCACATGAGCTTAACAACATAGAAACAAGAGCTAAACAGAATACGGTTTTAATGTTCATAATGCTTCCTTTTTTCTCTGCTCCTAGTATACGCTTTTCTGCTGTAAAAATCAAATAACTCAATAGTAAAATCTATTTATAGTTACGGATGTTTTGTTTTTTGCGATAATCCCAATTTCAGAAATATCCTTCAAGGAGTTTTCTTCTTGAAGGATGTCTTAATTTTGCCAAGGCCTTTTCTTCGATTTGCCTAACTCTTTCCTTCGTTATTCCAAACTGTTCCGACAGCTCCACCAAAGTTTTTTCTTTTTCCGAAGCTATTCCGAAGCGCATCATTATTATCTGTCTTTCTCTTTCTGAAAGCATGTCCAAGACTTCGCTTATTTTCTCTTTCAACACCGAAAACGCGGCTTTTTGCACGGGGTTCTCGGAATTTTCGTCCTCTATAAAATCTTCAAGTGTTGAGTTTTCGCTGTTTCCCGCAGGAGCTTGAAGAGAAATTGTTTGAGATGCCATTTTTTGGAGGGCCCTAACTCTTTCCTTGGGCATGTCAAGTATGGACGCTAGTTCTTCCGGAACCGGTTCTCGTCCTTTTTCTTGTATGAATACTTGTTCTTCCGCTTGCATTCGGGTTATGGTGGCTATCATGTGGGACGGTATTCTGATGGTTCTGGATTGCTCTGCGATTGCCCTTGATATGGATTGTTTTATCCACCATGTCGCGTAGGTGCTAAACCTGTGTCCAAGCCTGCAGTCAAATTTTTCGAGGGCCTTCATCAATCCGATATTTCCCTCTTGAATAAGATCGTTGAGAGCCATTCTGCTGTTTTGATATCTTTTTGCTACGCTTACGACCAAACGCAGATTCGCTTCAAGTATTTTTTGCCTTATTGAATCGGCCAAGATTCTTTGTTCAAGAGCATTTTTTAATTTGGCTTCAAACTCGTGGACTGGCATCAATAATCTTTGGAGTACTTGTTCTCTGCTGGATTTTTTGTGTTCCGAACTATCCTCATCTATGAGCCTTTTGTATTCGATCGCAGCTTGTAACCACTCTTCTATGAAGGAATTTTGTGGTCTGTATTTTTTGAGCAGTTTAGATATAGATGTCCTGATTTTTTCAGCATATGACTGAGATTTCTTAAATTCCACACACATCGAAGAGTATAGATTTGATATCTGCTCTTTCCAGTTCATGAACTCGACAAGCAGTGATTCTGGTCTTGTCCCAGTCTTGGAAATAAAGTCAAGAACCATGAACTTGTCGCAAATATTTTCAGGACTGATGTCCTCGAGAATGTTTAAATATTCGTTGGCGACAAATCCGAATTCGGTCAGATTGTCCCATATACGGTCTGTCACGCGGCTGTATTCCTGCATCAGGGTCAACTCTTCTTCGGGTGAAAGCAAATCCCCTTCTCTCATCTTTTTTACATACAATGAAAGCGAATCCTTCTCAGCAAAGACAGCCTCCGCTTCAACGGCGGATGATGATTTGGCGACTTTTTGTGGATTTGTCTTCTTCATACTACTCAAATATCGGGCTTTTAGTGATAAAATCAAGCTCAAAACAAATTTGAATATCTCGCAAAATGAACTAAATTGCGCCCTTGGATTTTTTGTATGTCGGGGCTGTAGCTCAGTTGGCTAGAGCGGCTGGTTCGCAATCAGCAGGTCAGGGGTTCGAATCCCCTCAGCTCCACCACTTTCCTGGATCAGGCCAATCAAGCCGCGGATGACGCACGGTCACCGCGGCTTGCTTCGTTTTTGGGGGCGGCGGCGGGCGCTCGGCGGTTGTCGGCGGCGACCATGAAGGGCACGCGGACGATGTCGATCCGCCAGCCGACGCCGAAGACGCCGCCGGAGAGGAGCCCGGTCACCCCATGCAGA
>CAZXAC010000056.1:0-12946 GCA_964638335.1 uncultured Lentisphaera sp.
CAATAATGTTAAATCACATTCCGGAGGGATTTTTATGCTTCTCAAGGGTTATTTAACCGTACGTCAAGTTGCCAAAGAACTGGGCCTTACTGAATATAGAATTCGGCAACTTATCCGTGAAAAACAGATCCGCGCGACCAAGATCGGACAGTGGCTAATCAAGCCGGAAGACCTCAAACATTTTATCAAAAGCAGGAGTAATGTGTAGGCTTGGGAAGATCGTATATCAAGGGGTGGGCAATTGATAACTTTTACGGAAGTGAAAAAAATTAACACTGATAATGTCCCTATCGATCCATTTTGGAATATTGGAGATGAAAGGGAATTAAAAATGCATCGTATCCATGCTTATCCGGCAAAATTTCCAGCGTTTATAACGACGAAAGCTTTGGGTTATGCAAAGCAAAGTAGTTTGACCATAAATAGGATGGCTGATGTCTTTTGTGGATGTGGTACCGTAGCGTTTGAGGCCAAAAGAAACAAGATTGATTTTTGGGGTTGTGATATTAGTCCTGTTGCCACTCTTATAGCAAGGGCAAAAAGCAAAAAATATAAGAAGGAACAGATAGAAAAATATTATTTGCTTATCTTAAATGATTACAAGTCTTTAGATGGCGATCGCTCAGTATATGAATTAGCAAACGAACGGCTGAAATATTGGTATGACGAGAGACATTTTAACGATATTTCGCGACTCAAGAAAGCAATTGAAAGAAATGTGCCTAATAAGAGCGAATATCGACCATTTTTTATGTGTGCTTTTTCAAATATTCTGAAGGCATCTTCGCGATGGTTAACAAAATCTATTAAGCCGCAGATTGACCCAAAAAAACGGCCAGTGGATGTCATGCAGGCATTTATGGATCAAGTAGGTTTTATGATTGATGCTAATGTCGAGAGCGATGTTGGTGGCGGATCGCATGCAGAAATTGTAACCGCCAATTTTCTGGATAAATCGCTTAAGCGGCCAACTGTCGACATGATTGTGACCAGTCCTCCATATGTAACTTCATATGAGTACGCGGATCTTCATCAATTGTCTTCATTGTGGTTAGGATACGCAGATGATTATCGGCACTTAAGAGATGGATCTATTGGGAGCCGATTTCATCAGTATAATTTTGAGCGGGAATTGAAGCGATTGAATAAAACTGGATCGCAAATAGTTTTTAGATTGATTAATCGCGATAAATCCAAAGCTCGAGCTGTGGCAAAATATTTTTTGGATATGCAACATGTCGCCGATAATTGTTATTCAATGTTGTCAAAACAAGGCATGGCTTTGTTTGTTGTTGGGAATACAGAATACAAGGGGATTCGCGTAGATAACGCGAAACATTTGTCGGAAGCTTTGATCGATGCGGGCTTCAAAAAAATTCTTATTACGAAAAGAAAGATTACTAGGAAAATATTAACACCATTCAGAGATCATTGCGGAAGATTTTCGTCTAACCACAATTGTCGGAAAGTCTATTCCGAGGAATTCATTGTTATCGGGAGGATATAATGGAAAAAGCAAAAGAAATGAAAATAAGACCGTATGCTCGGTTATTGACGATGCTCGGGGAGCAATTAATCAAGAACGAACGTATAGCATTGATTGAACTTATTAAAAATTCTTATGATGCGGATGCCACATGGGTCAAGGTCACATTCTCCAATTTTAAAGATAATTATTGGCTTACTAAGGACTCGGAAATTATTATTGAAGACAATGGGCATGGCATGGATATCGATGTAATTGAAAAGCATCTGTTGAATCCTGCTACCCCAGAGAAGAAACGAAGAAAAGATGTCAAGAATACAACTGTCAAAGGGCGCGTAATCCAAGGGGAGAAGGGTATTGGACGATTTGCTTTTATGAAGTTAGGGAGAAAGATTGAAATAACAACGCGTAAAAAAGGTCAAAATTTAGAACATGTGGTTGATTTTGATTTCCGAAAATTTGATGATGAGTTTCTGACGGAGAATGGAAAGAATAAGGAATTATTTATCGATGATATTACAGTAGATGTGAGAGGCCAGTCACCCCGAGTTATAACAGAGATGCCCATGTTGCTTGGGGCGAAAAAGGTGCAAAGGGATTCGCATGGAACGCAAATTAAAATATCCGGATTAAAGGGGAGCTGGTCGGAACAGAAAGTTAAGAACATTAATCATGATCTGGCGAGGTTGGAAACGATCTTTGATAGCTCAAATCTGGTTAAGAAGGAAGACTTATTTGAGGTATACATTTATAAGGGATCTGAACCTCAGAGATATCATGAACAATATCTTGAAAAGTTGCAAAGCTTGTTAACTGATCGTGCAGTCATTCGGATTGAGGATGGCGTTTATGATGAAAAAAAAGGAGAGTATAAATTCACTTTAAATGGCGTTCCAAAGGTATTGAGCTTACATAGCCCTGATGTTACAGCGTTAAGGGTTTTTAAAGATCGTTTCGGTGTAGGGGGGAAAGAACTTGAGCAAAGAAAGACGGAGTGCGGATCTTTTCGTTTTGGCTTCTTTGTTTTTGATCTTACTCCACAAGCTCCAGCTAAATATCAGATGGATTCTGAAGAAAAAGATATTGTCAGAGACCATCGGATATATTTATACCGTGATGGTATTCGAGTGTATCCCTACGGCGAGCCTGATGATGATTGGTTGAAGATTGATATGTATCGTGGAACGATTAGTGCTGGCCACTTTTTGAGCAATGATCAAGTGGTCGGTTTTGTGAATATCACCCAAGAGTCTAATCCAAAGCTAAAAGATAAGACGAGCAGGGAAGGTTTAATCGATGAGGGAAACGCTACCGATGATTTTATCGTTTTACTGCAAACAATCCTAGCATACGTTAGACAAAAGCCATATGCGCAGTATAGAGAACAGCTAAAGGAAAAGAACGCGCAAGATATCTTTAAATCTGAGCAGATTCAACAGGACATCGAAGATCTGAAAGAGGTTGTGGATGATAATCGGAAAGCGCTCAACCTTATTGCAAAAGTTGAAAAGGAATACCGCGCAGAAAGAAAATATTTAGTTCAACGTGCTGAGACTACTGAAGAATTAGCTGGCGTTGGACTTTCAGTAGAGACGGCATCTCACGACATAATGGCGATAATGTCAAAAGCCATGGCTTCGATAGATGCTCTTATCGTTGAGGGTTTGGGCACGGCATCGCTTGATCGTGAAGAGTTGCAAAAAGAGCTTCAATCCTTACGCGGCATGCTTTCATTTGTTGAAGCGCAGTTAAAAGATATCCGTCTTTTGTTTAAATCTTCAAAGCAAAGAAGGCGTGCTATTAAGGTCAAGGAGATATTAGATAAAGTTGAAAGGATATATAGGCGTCTTCTTAAAAAAGAGGGCATCGATCTATCTGTTAATGAAACGGGATCACCTCTTATAGCGAAGACAACGGATGCCGTTTTGTTGCAACTTCTCTTGAATTTATTTGATAACGCAGTTTATTGGCTACAACAAACGGCACAAAAACAGAAGAAGATTGAGATATCTTTAGATGGGCATCAGGGGAAATTGATTTTTTCTGACAATGGGCCCGGAGTTTCCAAGGATGATGCCCCCTATATTTTTGAGCCATTTTATTCCGGCAAAGGGGAAGAAGGACGTGGATTAGGACTTTATATCGCTCGCCAGCTTTTGGAACGTAATGATTACTCTATAGAATTAGGCGATCGTAAGGCGGATATGATTTTGCGAGGGGCAAATTTTGTTGTCAGTTTCGTAGCTAAGGAGAATCCAAATGAGTGAGGAAGAATTGGTGTCGGGGATTGCGATTGTCGTTGATGATGAAATTGACGATACGAGAGCAAATATCAATGCCCTTCTTAAAAAGATAAAAGGGCGGATGCCCTGCATAGCATACTCTGCGATACCAAAAGATGCTGTTTTGAAGCATTGGAAAGGCGTTTCTTTTGTTCTCTTGGATTGGAAGCTCGAGAATGCAGATGTTTCAGCTGGTAAGGCAGAAGGCGTGAAAATTTCTGATACGGTATCCCAATCAATTGTAGATGATAACATTAATTTTTTAACCAAGTTAAAAGATGTTTGCTTTGTTCCAGTATTTATTTTTACAAATGAAGATGTGGATGCGGTTAAAAAAATATTGTGTGAGAAGGGGCTGTATCAAGATGGGAAACCGAATTATATATTCGTAGAAAGCAAAGCAGACCTTATACGTGGTAAAAAGCTTTTTTCTAGAATTTCAGAGTGGATAAGAAATACACCTTCGATATATGTTTTGAAGGCATGGGAGATTGGTTATCATAAATCAAAAACAAAGCTTTTTCATGACTTCTATGAGATAAGTCCTGTCTGGCCAAAAATATTATGGAAATCTTTCTCGGATGATGGAACGAACATGGCTTTTGAACTTAGCGAGGTTATCACTAGGAATCTGTATACGCGTATGATGCCTATTTCTTTTGATGAGAAGGTTTTTAGAAAGCGAATAAGAAACGCTAAGAAAGAAGAGGTGCTGAAAATTATTGAGGGTGATCGGTATGTCAGGGCGGATCAACTTCCTCAAGGGAGTATTTCTACTGGCGATCTCTTCAAAGAAGAATATCAGGATAACGGGACAACAAAGCATCGGTATTTTTTAAACATCAGACCTCAATGTGATTTATTGCGGACCGACAAACAAGAAAAGACAGAATTGTATTGTTTAAAAGGCAGGGTTATTCATTTGACAAGAGCAAATCGAAATAAGATTTTTTCTTCAGAGAATGGTCATTTCAATGAGAAAACTAACAATGCGATTATTGCATTTATAGACGAGGGAAAGATCGTTGAGTTTCTTTTCAGGAATCTTAAGATTTCAGCTTGGAAGGACATGAAAAGTAAACGCATTGGCCGAATTTTGCCCCCTTTTATTAATCGGGTTCAGCAACGCTATGCGCTTTATATACAGCGTCAGGGATTGCCTAGAATTCCTGATAAGGTAATTTGTTGAAATGGGGGAAAGAATAAAAGACAATTTTAAACGACGTTTCGGGGATCCGGTGCGGATCAAAATTGAGTATGCCAAGGATAAGATATCGACTTCCGAGGATGCGTATCGGAGCGAGCAGATATCGAAGGCACATGCCGGGGTTTTGAAAGGTATTCTCGGCCGTGAGCCGACACTTGCCGAGGTCAAGGGGAATAAGAAAATCATTGTGTCAAGAAAATTTAAAGAGAATAAAAAGTAAGGAATTCTTCTAGCATGTGGTCGTTTGAAACTATCTTATTATGGGTCGCTGTTTTAATGTTCGCGAGTGTTGTCTCGAGCAAGATCTCGGATAAATTCGCGGTGCCGGTTTTGTTGCTTTTTCTGGCAGTCGGGATGCTTGCCGGAGCGGAAGGGATCGGCAATATCAATTTTGATAATGCCCAACTGGCAAAGCAGATCGGTATTTTAGCACTTATATTTATTATCTTTTCAGGCGGGCTTGATACTACCTGGAAAGATACAAGGCTAATTATTCTCCCGGGGATCGTGCTTTCTACCCTTGGCGTATTGACCACGGCGATCATCACCGGATTGTTCGCTGTTTATATTCTCAAGTTTTCTTTACTAGAGGGCGTATTGCTTGGATCCATCGTTTCATCTACAGACGCCGCCGCTGTATTCGCTATCCTCAGGTCAAAACGGATTAGCCTGAAGAAACCTCTGAAACCGTTGTTGGAGTTCGAGTCCGGTAGCAACGACCCGATGGCGATTTTCTTGACTATGGGCTTCTTGAGCCTGCTCACAGGCAAAGGATCAGGGATCGTTTCGCTCATCCCAAGGTTTATTTTGGATATGGGAATGGGAGCGCTTATTGGTCTATTAATGGCGAAGGCCATCGTATTCTTTATCAAGCGTCTTAAATTGGATTACGAAGGCCTTTACCCTGTTATAACAATTTCGCTGACCTTGTTTACTTATGTTATTGCCGTTCTTTTAAAGGGGAACGGAATCCTTGCGGTCTATCTTGCGGGGCTTGGTCTGGGGCAGGCGGAATTCCCGAATAAGAAATCCATTATACGATTTCATGACGGTTTGGCATGGATTAGCCAAATAGCCATGTTCGTAACTTTAGGATTACTCGTTTATCCGTCTCGTTTGGTTCCGCTCATTGGCGCAGGATTGCTTGTTACGCTTGTTCTCATGCTTATTGCCCGTCCGGTGAGTATTTTCTTGTGTTTACTGCCTTTTAAATTTGCCGCGCCGAAAAAGATCATGCTTTCGTGGGTAGGATTAAGGGGTTCGGTTCCGATCATCTTGGCTACGTTTCCTATGGCGGCGGGCATTGCTCAGGCTGAGACGATCTTTAATATCGTGTTCTTCATCGTCATCGCTTCTGTTTTCATTCAGGGCACTTCGATCCCGCTCGTTTCAAAACTTCTGAAATTGGATGTGCCGCTACCAGATAAGAAGGCGTACCCGATAGAATTCGAGAAAGTGGAAGGTGTTGATGCGGAGTTGACGGATGTTATCGTGCCGCATAATTCAGTGGCCATAGGTAAGATGATCAAGGGATTGAACGTACCGGAGAAATGCTTGATTATGCTCATCTCAAGAAATGATAAATTTGTTATACCATCCGGAACAACAGTTATTGAAAGCGGCGATGTGCTACTGGTTCTTGCCAATGCGCAGGACTTTGCAGTTTTGCAACAAACACTTGCGCGTTTGAAGGAGCAAGGAGAATAGAATTATTATGAATATTGCGATATTGATTCCATTAAATAAACTGGAGTTATAAAGGTTCTTTCCGATAACGGTGATGTTAATTCCAGCGTATTTTTCCGACTAGAGTTCTTTCAATTTTACACAATACGGTAACGCACGCGCATGAATAAAACGGCAAGAACATTAACGGTATATAAAGAAAAGTCTTGACATTTCAGGTTGATTTGTTAGAATAATCTAACAAATTGAGAGAGGTCTAAAATGATGGCGCAAATGAATTCAACAAACAGCTTAAGCTCGACGATGGAAGATTATCTTGAGACAATTTATGAGCTCAAGCAGGTCAATGGTGTGGCTCGCGTGGGTGAGATCGCAAGCAAGCTTAATGTGAAAAGCTCAAGCGTTAATTCCGCGCTGAAATATTTAAGTGATCAAAATCTTGTTGTTCATGAAAAATACGGGTATGTCGGTCTGACCAAAGAAGGGGAAAAGACAGCGGCCGATGTTAAAAGCAAACATGATATTCTTTTTTGGTTCTTGACCGAGTTTTTGATGATCGATCCTAAAGAAGCCGAGAAAGAGGCGTGTTGCATTGAGCATTCGATCAGCACGGAAACATTTGAGAGGTTAACCAAATTTTTCAAGTTTCTTGAAAAGGGTTTTACTACCGAGAAGCCGAAGATATTGCAGTTGTTTGAAACTTATCTAAAGACCGGCAAGCGTCTTAAGTGCGACTGCGAAGACAAACGATGCGGTAATTAACCCATATTTTTTTACCCATTAAGTTAGAATAGTCTAACAATATTGCAGTAGTCTAAAAATGGAGGGTGTATGAAAGAGGAGAAGTGTCTAAGCGCTTTGAAGCCCAAAGACAGGGCTAAAGTTAAAAAGGTTTTAGGTGAAGGAAATCTCAAGAGGAAACTCTTGGACATGGGGATTATTCCGGGTGTTCTTCTTGAGGTTGTTAAGCTGGCGCCGCTGGGTGATCCGATCGAGATCAAGATCAAAGGCTATAACCTGTCATTAAGGAAGGACGAAGCCAGCCAAATTTCTGTAGAGGTGGGGGCATGAATCGATTGACGGGCGTAAAGACGGGAAGACGGGTGGTGCTGGTATCAATTGAGGGCGGCCGTTGTGCTGAAATGAGGCTTGCCGAAATGGGATTTTTGCCCGGAGTGGAGATTCAGATGGTCAACAATTCAGGGATAGGCCCTTTGACTGTCATTATCAAAGGAACAAAGCTGGCCTTGGGGCATGGTCTGGCCAGAAAAATATTAGTGAAGGAGGAACAGCAATGTCTGGAATAAAGAAAAGGATTTTGGTGGCGCTTGCGGGGAACCCCAATTCGGGGAAGTCCACTTTATTTAATAATTTGACCGGATCCCGCCAGCATATCGGAAATTATCCCGGTGTTACCGTTGAAAAAAAAGAAGGGCGGACAACCTATAAGGGGTATGAGGTTGTTTTTGTGGATCTGCCCGGAACGTACAGTCTGTCCGCGCGGTCAGAAGACGAGATGGTCGCCCGCAATTTCATTGTTGATGAGAAGCCGGACGTCGTGGTGCATGTGGTCGACGCGTCGAACCTTGAACGGAATATGTATCTTTTTACGCAGTTATCGGAGTTGGATGTGCCTGTTGTTCTAGCTATGAATATGAGCGACATGGTGGAGGGGAAGGGATACACCATAAACTACGAGATTCTTTCAAAAAGTTTAGGCAAGCCGGTTGTTCCGACTGTTGGGAATAAGAATAAAGGAATGAGTAAACTACTTGAAGCCGTGATTGCGGTATATGAAAAGATGATCACGGTTTCAAAAACGAAAGTTGATTACGGTTTGGAAATTGACTTGGAACGCACCAAGATCGCGCAGGTTCTCTCAAAAAATAACGTTAAACTAAACGGATATTCTAAGGAGTGGCTTTCTTTAAAACTTCTCGAAAAAGACCCGATTGTCGATGGTCACATAAAGGGCCTTGATTGCGCTTCTGAAATTGAGTGGCAGATCGAAAAGAGCCGTCAGCATTTGCGCCAGCATTTTGGCGATGACGCGGAAGTATTGATCGCCGACCGCCGCTATGGATTTGTGAGCGGGGTTTGTATGGAGGCGGTGAAGCAAACCACCGAAGACCGTCACGATGTTTCAGACAAGATCGACAAAGTGATCATGAACAGGTTTTTGGGGTTGCCGATCTTCGCTCTGGTCATGTATGGAATATTTAAATTCACATTTACGTTTTCAGAGCCGGTGGTGGGATGGTTTGAGAAATTCTTTGAATGGTTATCGTCACTTGCCTCATCGGTAATCCCTGAAGGATTGATCCAATCTTTCGTGGTTGACGGGATCATCGGCGGAGTGGGCGGCGTTTTAGGCTTTTTCCCGCTGGTTTTATTTATGTTCTTTGCGATCGCGTTTTTTGAGGACTCCGGCTACATGGCGCGTGCGGCGTTTGTTATGGACAGGATCATGCACAAGTTTGGCCTGCACGGAAAATCGTTTCTGCCGATGATGATCTCCACCAACGGCTGTGCCGTGCCCGGAATCATGGCCACAAGGACTCTGGACAGCAAAAAAGACCGGCTTATTACCATGATGGTGACGCCCTTTATGATCTGCGGGGCGAAACTGCCGATTTTCGCTTTGTTTATCGGGGCATTCTTTCCGGCGGAACACGGCGCGAACATGATGTTTTTAATGTACGCGCTTAGTGTCATTATCGCTTTCGTCTCGGCGTGGGTCTTGAAAACGTTCGTGTTCAAAGGTGAAACCGCGCATTTTGTCATGGAGCTTCCTCCGTACCGTATGCCCACGATCCAAGGGCTATTATTAAAGATGTGGGAGCGGGGCTGGCTGTACATTCAAAAGGCCGGAACGATCATCCTATTGATTTCAATTTTAATTTGGGCTGGTTTTACTTTTCCGCAGATTGAGCCTAAAGACGGGATGAGCGAGGAGGCTGTAGCCGCGGCGCAAATGGAACAGAGTGTTGCCGGTCGGCTTGGAAAATTCGTTGAGCCGGTTGTTGAGCCGCTGGGCATGGATTGGAGGGGCGGAGTCGCGCTTATGGCGGGTGTCGCGGCCAAAGAGGTTGTGGTAAGTACGCTCGGGACGATCTACAGCTTGGGTGAGGTCGACCCCGAGGATGCCGCGCCGCTTAAAGAATCCCTGCAAAATGATCCGGCGTGGAGTCCTTTAAAAGCGCTGGCATTTCTCATGTTTTCGCTTATTTATCTTCCTTGTTTTGTCGCCATGGCGGTTTTCTATAGGGAATCAGGCTCAAGCTGGAAGTGGACGAGCTTTCTGGTTTTCTGGACAACAGTTATGGCATGGTGCGCCGCCTTTATTGTGTATCAAGGCGGAAGAATCTTGGGGGTGTGAAACGGAGAAGATAATTATCTGTGGGATCGTTTTGATTGCAGTCATTTTGTTAATAAAGAAATTCAGGTCGTTTGTTAAAGGCGAAGGCGACCATGAATGCGCGTGTTCTTCGGGAGGCTCGTGTTCAGGCGCGTGTCATTGTGAGAAAGAAAGGAGGTCGCAGTGAACAACAGTTTTGTGCTGGCGCACGCTGACCAGTTTGGAAACATATATCGTACGCCGTGCGGGATTGTCAGTGTGAATGTTAAAGGCGTCACGCTTCATTTGACGGAAGACGCGTTTGGGATATTTTCATCCATGGTCGGCGAGGCAAAAACAGCGCTTCTTGACAGAAGCTTAAAAGAGATCATGAGGGAGAGTGAAGGGTAATGGATGATTTAGAGAATTTGAAATTTGAGGACATTCTAAAATTCATCAAGGGGGTGGATTATGGAGAGGTAGTCTTTACCATTCACGATTCCCAGATTGTACAGGTAGAAAAGAGGGAAAAGAAGAGGTTTAAAACTCAAAAGCGACTGCAAGAGCAGAGCTAAAAATTTATAAAACTATACGACCGACTGGACAACCAGAGGCATAAGCAAGGAGGAAAGGCATGCTTAGGCAATTGTTCAGTTGGTTTTTTATTTTAGGGTTTGTTGTTTCAGCTTGTCCGGCGTTTGCCGATGGAAACGACATGGCGGCTATTGTCGGGCAACTTCAATCACGGGTTGAAGCGCTTGAAAAGAAACTCGATGCGCAAAATACTGATATGGGATCGCAGAAGGCGACCATACAAGCGCAACAGGTGAAAATAAAAGAATATGAATCGCAATTATCCCGGTTTGAGGAGAAATTGCACCGTACGCCCGGAGAGACAATTAATCTTATGGAAGGGCTTGAGCTTGGCGCGGGCGGCACGATGATCGTGCAGGGCGCTAATAATGTCAATTATGTGGATGACGCCGCAACGGCAAAGCAATCCCGCACGGATGCGTCTTATTCCGCGGATGTCACCTTAGGAAAAGAATTCAAAGAAGTCGGCGGGAAGGCGTTCTTGCACCTTGAAGCCGGACAAGGCTCAGGGCTGGAGGACAATTTGATCCTTTATAGTAATGTAAACCGCGATGCTGGCGACAGTGAGGCGAAAGTTGAGCTGACCGAGTTTTGGTATGAACAGGGGCTGTTTAATGATAAGGCGGCTTTGACGTTTGGTAAGCTCGACGCGACGGCCTACTTTGACCAGAACGAAGCGGCCAATGATGAAACAACTCAATTCTTGGGCAGGATTTTCCGTAACTCTCCGGTCGTGGAATTTCCGGATAACGGTGCCGGTATCAGGATAGCTTATATGCCGGTTGAATGGCTGGAATTGGGATATGGAGTATTTGACGGGAATGCCTCATGGGAAAAGGTCGGAGATAACTTGTTCAATATCGGACAGGTGCATTTCAAGACTAATTTCTTTGAGTTACCCGGGAATTACCGCGTTTATGGTTGGAATAATAATGTCGATCATACGAAGTGGAGCGACACCGAGAAAACAAAAGAATCATCGTATGGTTTTGGTCTGAGCTTTGACCAGAAGATACATGATGTCGTGACGCTGTTTACCCGCTACGGCTGGCAGAATCCGGAAGTGTATAATTCCGAGATCATGGCCGCGGATGGATCCAACTATTCATTAGAGCAGGCATGGAGTGCGGGCTTGCAAGTCGAAGGAAAGCCTTGGGGCAGGGAAAATGATGTCCTCGCGCTTGCTGTCGGGCAGGTGATCCCATCCGACGATTACAAGAAAGCCAACGCTGGTTTTCAGGCGAAAACAGAAGGGCATCTTGAAGCGTATTACAAAATTCATGTTAACGATCATCTTTCGGTCAGTCCTGATGTGCAATATATCTGGAATCCTTACGGCAAGGATATCGCTGAGAACACAAGCGGGATCTTTGTCGCGGGTATGAGGGCGCAGGTGGATTTCTAAAAATTATTGAAACAGCTTCGATAAGGGCCCGGATGTTTACGCTCCGGGCCTTTTTTTCAGGTAAATATAAATCATTGACAAATAGGAATGATTACGATATAGTAATGCAATGAAGATTGAGCACGAAAAACTAAAGAAAATGTTTTACGATAAATGCGCCGAGAAGGGGCTCAAGATTACCCCGCAACGTTCACTTATTTTTGATGAGCTTTCCAAGGCAACTAATCACCCTACCGCCGATGCCATTTATAAGCGAGTGCGAAAGAGCTTATCGAACATTTCTTTTGATACCGTATACAGGACATTGCTATCGTTTACCGAGATCGGCATCGTGAATCTGGTTGAGGGAACTGGCGAGCAAAAACGTTTTGAGCCCAACCTTCACCAGCATCATCATTTCAGATGTATTAAATGCCACACTATTTATGATTTTGAAAACGATGCTTATAACGATATCGCTGTGCCTGAGGCAGTGCAAAAGCAGGGTGTTATCATCAACAAGCGAGTCGTGTTGGAAGGTATCTGTTCAAAGTGTAAGGGTAAGTAAATATTTTTTTGTCCATTGAGTAGTAATAATTACGATTTAGTAGGATGGTATAAATAAAGGAGGTGGTTGATTGAAAAAATAAAGTATGATCAGCGACATGCGGTAAAAAATATAAAAGTATGGATATTAACCAACAGGAGGAGGATATCATGTCAAACGAGAAGTACAGATCAATAGTGAAACTTGACTTCCAGTACGCGCACAGATTTATGAATTATCCAGGAGAGGCAAGCTATCTTCATGGACATTCGGGATTACTAACGATTGAAATTGAAGGGGAGTTAAATAAACATAATTATGCCTACCCGGTAAAAGAGGCACAAAAATTAGCATGGGCAGTAGCCGACAACTTCATGCATGCAACGATTTTTCAAGAAGGCGATCCCTTGCTTGATTTAGTTT
>CAZXAC010000057.1:0-12643 GCA_964638335.1 uncultured Lentisphaera sp.
CAGATAAAAGGAGCCGCCCTGGCAGTAGCCTCAGGAGCTTATGCGATTTTCCTTTTTGAAGTAGAACAGCAGCAATGTTGCGAAATTCGCAAAAGCTCCTGAGGCTACTGCCAGGGCGGCTCCTTTTATCTGCAATGCCGGCAGTCCCAATTTTCCAAATATCAAAATGTAAGCCACTAATATGTTTACTATTAATCCTACAAGATTCCCCGCCATTATTATCTTTGTCTTGCCTATCCCGGCAAAAAAGGATGATAATGGAACTCTGCAAATCCCAAATAGGGCTGTAAATACCATGGATATGAAGAAATATTCTCTTTCCATGGAAAGTTGAAGCTGTCCGTGTCCGGCGAGAGCGAAACTCGCGTTCCCTAATGGTATGAGCAGTAATATCAGCGGATACGAAAGTATTGACAGGATGAATGACTGCGTAACCATTTTAGAGCATTCTTGTTTTCTATTTGCTCCGAAGAGATGGGCAATCATTGCAGAAGAGTAGCCTATCATTCCCATGAAGAAGGTCATCATCGTGAAGCATGTGAGACCGCCTCCAAGCATGGCGGCCATTTGGACGCTTGACACTTTTGACAGCATAAGCCTGTCGATGAACATTACGCAAGTTTCAAAACTCGATGAGAGTACCATTGGAAGGGCGATTTTCCAGAGTTCTGAAATTCCACCTTCGCCTTCAAGGTGGGATCTGAAGCATGCGGGAGTATTCATTTTCAGGCGCTCCTTTGAATCTTCATAGATATGAAGTCCGTCCCACCATAGCGTCTCTGTCCGGTAAGTATGCCGAATTTTGATTTGTATATGAATGACACATCAAACCTATCTGGAACTTTTAATATTATCATTGAATTTATTGCGAATTTCGCAAAGTCTTCATTGTCGAGCAATTGTTTCGTGATGGATTTTGTGTCGGAGTATGGTGGGTCTAGGAATATAAAATTGAACGGTAAATCCTGCCTATGACGCAGAAAAGAAAATATATCTGAACGGATTACTCGAAGATTAGCTTCGACGCCGGACTTTCGTATGATTTCAATATTTTTAGATATGATTGAGCAGGCTTCGAAATTTTTATCCACAAATAATACATCGGAAGCTCCCCGGCTTGCGGACTCAAGTCCGAATGCCCCAGATCCGGCAAATAAGTCCGCAATTCTAGCCCCTTCGATCAAACCGAGACTTGAGAAAAGTGATATTCTTGCCCTTTCAAGAGCTGGCCTAGTATCGGAATTTTTGGGTGACAGGAGATTTATTCCTGACGCGATTCCTGATGTAATCTTCATTGAGTTTATTCGAAGACATCTTCCTTTTTGATCTCGTCCGTTGGAAGAGCAGGCGTACCTTCGGTGTTTTTTTGGGAATTTGATCGTTTTTTCCTAAGTGGAAGGATCTGTTGCTTTGATTTTTCTTCGGAAGGCGGGGGATTTTCTAGCGCTTTTTTGAAGAAGGGATTTTTATCTGCTATCACGCCTTTTCCTTCGGCTTCCGGATTTTTGGGAATAAACTTGAGGATATTTTCGGAAAGATTAGATCCAGAAAATGGACTAAAACGATCAATCCCTCCTTCAAATTTCAGCTGAACGACATCATTTTTCCCGTACAGCGTCACGCTCCCGATTTTTTTCAGCTCCTTTGGATCATAAATCGGAGCATCCTGATTTTTACCTGAGTTTGACACCCCGATACCGTTCTTGCCAAACATAATATTGTCTTTAAGCGTAAGTTTCGCCTTTTCCTTTTGGTACGATGACATCTTGAAGACATAGGCTCCTGAGAAAAGTATACTATTTTCTATTGAGACAGGAATAGGAGGATAGCATCTTACTAGAGTTTCGTAACTGCCGCCGACCATATTGCAATTTCTTATCCTGAACTCTCCCTCCGCATCGTTGCCGTAATAAACGAAACTGGCATCCATCCCACTATCCATTAAAGAAGTAAATGCGCTGTTGTATATCGATACTGTTGTTTTCTTTTTTTTCTCAGCGGAAAGACGTACTCCAATGAAAACGCTGTTTACTATTATCAGGTCGTTGTCAGTATGTATTGAACTACCGTAATAGTTTCTTACGATGCAACTCTTGCTTTTTATTCGCAATGGTGCGATTACTTGTTCATCTCCTTCGGAACTTATAATTATCCCATCTTCAGTTATAAGGATTTCATGACCGTAATTTCCTCCGAGCAGAACAAGTTCCATCCCCCTTTTGAGCTTGGGCATGGCTTGTGTTGGTATTAGCGTGCCATCACGCCCGTCACTACTGCATTTGACTACTTCCTTTGGAACTGTTTCCTCGGCTCTTTTTATTTCAGTGTCTATCGCCGCCGAACGCAGTTCCTTAGATATGACCAAAATGCTCAGACAGGCAAAAATGACATTCAGTTTTATAGACTTCATGCATACACTCCCGCATATCGCGTATTAAATTGCATCTAAATTAGCTTTTCAAATATAAAAATGCAAGAATTTTCAGTTTTAGAGGTGTTTTTTGACTATGACAGGCTTTTTTTGAATTCATCGTAAGAGAATCTTCTTACAGTCTCTATTCTTCCATCAAGGCGTTTTACCACTATTGATGGCATGGGAACTCCATTGAACCAGTTTTTCTTCACCATAGTGTATCCTGCGGCATCCGCGAAGCGCACCTGGTCGCCAACTTTTAGTTTTTTGTGAATGGAGTAAGAGCCGAAAACATCTCCTGCCAGACATGAGCGCCCAGCTATGATGACTTTATGTCTTCCCTGAGTTGGGTATGCGATTTTCGCGGATAGACGATAAGTAAGTAAATCCAGCATGTGGGCTTCTATTGAAGCATCGACTATCGCTATGTCCATTTTGTTATGGACTACGTCAATGACAGTTGTGACCAGTTCTGTGCTGTTTGTGATGGAGGATTCTCCCGGTTCCAGATATATTTGCACTCCATATTTCTTGGAGAAATTTTTCAGCTTTTCGCATAAACAGCTTACGGGATATCCATTTTTTGTAAAGTATATTCCTCCGCCTAAGCTTATCCATTCCACTTTTTTGAGAATTGGTGCGAATTTTTCACCTATGAAATCCAGAGACTTCGAGAAGTTTTTAAAATCATCGTTTTCGCAGTTAAAGTGAAACATCATCCCGCTTATTTTCGGCAGTACTCTACGAAGGGTTTTTGTATCGGCAATACCCAGCCTTGAATATTTTCTTGCTGGGTCAGCAAGATCAAAATTAGAATAACTTATGCCGGGGTTTACTCGCACTCCGATTTTTGCCTTTTTGGATGTTTTATAAAAAGCTTCCAGTTGGGAGGCAGAATTGAATATCATCTTGTCTGCGAATTTCGCAAGGAATGGTATCTCGTCTTCAGAATATGCCACGCTGTATGCGTGGGTTTCTCCGCCAAATTCCTCATGACCTAGACGGGCTTCATAAAGCGAACTGCTTGTGGTTCCATCCATATACTTGCGCATTAGTGGGAACACGCACCAAGTGGAGAAGCATTTTAGGGCGAGAAGGGATTTTGCTCCTGATTCTTCCCTTAGCTGTTGTATTATTTTCATATTATTCAACAGCTTATTTTCATCAATCAGATAATATGGCGTTTTGGGCTTCTTATTCAGCATTGATGGTTCCATTTTTTGATTTTTTAATCTCTCTCCTTATATCGTCGTAGTAAGATGGTACTGCTGCTTTCTGCCGAAGCACTGGATTACTTTCTAAGAGTGCGACATATACCCCGGAGAAATTTGAATCCCAAAGTTTTTTGAACATGTACTCATCATGCATGAATTGCGCAACGGTTGAGAATTTATAGTTTGTGTTTGGCGGGTCTACGCCTATCAGCCAGACTCTTTTCTTTGCGACTAGATTCGAAAAAGTTTCTTCGTAGTAAGTGTAAAATTCTTTTTCCCATGTGTATGTCATGTTGAATATGGTAGGAAGGGGGACTGAGGAATCTTTGTCCCAGTAGAAACTGTGGAATGGGGCTTTTACATAATCTTTCACTATTGGATTGACATTTTCAGAGGCTATCCAGTTTTCCTTAACTTCTCCGCATCTTAGGAGTATAGCATCGCCCGGTTCGTAATTGTCTCTTATGTGTACTATGGCGGATCTCCAATCGTGCGGAACCCTGCGGCAGAAAGCCCCCCACTTCATGTATGAGGGAATTGAGACGTATCCGAAATAAAGAATGAGATATATTCCTGGGAAAGCTGTTCGCAATATGTCGCTTCTGAATATGTCCAAGAGATTGGCAAGAATGAGATAGTAGGCTGGCATCGAAAAGAGCATATATCGGGGGTCAAAAAATGATACATCAAGTATTCTTGAAGCGGCAAATACGAATATAAAAGGAGATATTATCCACAACAGGAGCGTGAAGGAGGCGTTTTTCCCGAGCCTTAATATGGCTGTCGCAGGGGAGAATCGTTCCATTATGAAAAATAGAGCGGCGATTCCAAGCATGAAACCGATTAGATCCAAATCAAACATTGAGACAAAAAGATATAGAGCATTTTGAAAGTCAAGATTTCTAACCCAGTTCCATGCTGTTCTATTGTCGTAGAGCCCAGATACATGCGGCATTGAAAATCCCAGCAAGATGAGGCATACAGTCTGGACTGAAATCCACGATTTGAGGCTTGGTGCTTCCTGTATCAACGGAATTTTCTTCAGTTTAAAGTAGTACGAGACAAAGACGTAAAGATTTTGAAATATAAAAAGCGCCGCGAACGTGTAATGCAGAAATACTGCCGCAAGTGATGGTGCTATGTAGGCAAGAATATTCTTTAATCCGCCGTCCTTTGAGAATCTCATGAAAAATATCTGAGATAGCAGGGCGAACATTATTCCCAGAGCATATGGCCGAGCTTCCTGCGCATAGTATATACTGTCGGCATGTATGGCGAATATCGCGGATGCCAGAAGTGCTCTTGTGTCATCGGCGAAAATTATTCGTCCGAGCCAGAAAATAAGAAATACCGACACTATTGATGCGGCGCAGGAAAGACCTCGCAGGGTTGCTTCATTTGCCGGGAGTATTGAGAGTATCGCGCGCTGGATTATAAAATATGTTGGATGCATTCCTTGTGTCATTGAGGCGCGCTGGATAGTGTCGGATAGGCTTGGCGCGTTTGCCGCCCATAGTGTGGAGAATTCATCTGTCCACAAGCTTGACGAAGTGAAGTTGAACACCCTTAGGAATATGGCGATGAAGATAATCGCGAAGAACCACCACTGGACATTGCCTTCTATAAAATTATTTTTTATCTTGTCTCCACTCACGGAAGTTCTTTCCTCTTTTTCGCCGAAAGGGTTTGGAATCCAATTGTAATCTGTTACAATCGCATATTTTATATGATTTTCAACTTGTGAACGCTTCACTTATTCGCAACATGGTTTATGTTATGACTATATGGAAATAAGCAGGGATAAAAATGGGAAGATTGAAAAAAGTTCCAAATAAAGATGGAAGGTTCGGTGCCTACGGCGGGGCCTTTGTGCCGGAAACTCTTGTGCCAGTATTGGGCGAGCTTGAACAATGCTATAGGGATGCGATAAAGGACCGCTCATTCGTAAAACAATTTGAATCATTGCTCAATAACTACGTAGGACGCCCTACTCCAATATATTTTGCTGAAAGGCTTTCAAAAGAACTCGGTCACAGGGTATATCTGAAGAGGGAAGATTTGTGCCATACCGGCGCCCACAAGATAAATAATTCCATCGGGCAGGTAATGCTCGCCGTGAGGATGGGGAAAACAAGAATAATTGCCGAGACCGGTGCCGGACAGCACGGAGTTGCGACGGCTACCGCCGCGGCAAGATTTGGATTGAAATGCGACATCTATATGGGCGAAGTTGATATGGCGCGGCAGTCCCTCAACGTGAAACGAATGGAACTTTTAGGAGCGAGAGTCGTACCTGTCAGGGCCGGACAGAAGACGTTGAAGGAAGCCGTTAGCGCGGCGATCAGGGATTGGGTTGCCAATAGTTCTAATACTCATTATGTGCTTGGTTCAGCGCTTGGACCTCATCCGTTCCCGATGATCGTAAGAGACTTCCAGTCGTGCATAGGCAAGGAATGTGTCCGCCAGATAAGAAAAGTGGAGAAACGACTTCCAGATTTTATTGTTGCATGTGTTGGAGGAGGAAGCAACTCAATAGGTATATTTTATCCATTCCTCAAGTTCGCAGAAGTAAAAATGATTGGAGTTGAAGCGGGAGGGATTGGGGACGCCATAGGAGAACACGCAGCAAGATTTAGCGGAGGAAGGGTTGGTATTTTGCAGGGCACCAAGACATATGTTCTTCAAGATGAAAACGGTCAGATCGCCTTAACTCAATCGGTATCGGCCGGTTTGGACTATGCCGCCGTTGGACCTGAACATTCATATTTGATGGAGGCTGGTCGGGTTTCTTATATGAAGGTATCTGATGATGAAGCTGTGGATGGATTCCAAAGACTTTCCCGCACTGAGGGAATATTGCCTGCTCTTGAAAGCGCGCATGCTGTGGCGGGATTGGTCAAAGTTGCCTCCGAGATTCCGAAGGATTCTCTGATTCTGCTTAATCTTAGCGGAAGGGGCGACAAGGACGTCCAGCATCTTATGGAGTATATAAAGAGCAAGAACAAAGGAGTTTGAAAATGGCATTAAACAAGAAGATGATATTGGAAATGTCGGAGGAACACGGCACTCCGCTTTTGATAGTTGATCATGATGAGATAAGGAAAAATTATGCGGCGTTCAGGAAATATCTTCCAAGGGTTCAAGCCTACTACGCGGTCAAGGCTTTCGCCAACGACTCGATAGTAAAAACGCTTTTTGATGTCGGTGCAAGTTTTGATGTCGCATCCATGCCTGAATTCAATATGGTTTATGAATGCATCAAATATATGCCTCCTCAAAAAAGGCAGGACTGGATATGGGACAAGATAATTTATGCGCATCCTATCAAGGCCGAAAGCACTTTGAGGGAACTGGATAAATACAAGCCTTTGGTGACATACGACAATCCTGATGAAATATGGAAGATAAAAAAGAATGCTCCTCATGCTGGACTTGCGCTTAGATTGAAAGTCCCAAACACCGGTGCCATGGTGGAACTTTCTTCCAAATTTGGGGCGTCGCCCGGAGAAGCGGTGGATCTTATTCTTGCCGCCGACAAGGCAGGGCTCACAGTGGAAGGCATAAGTTTTCATGTAGGAAGTCAAACTACTAATTTTGAAAATTACGTTCAGGCTATAAATCTTGCCGCGAACGTGTTTCAGGAGGCGCGTTCCAGAGGATACAATAAGATGAACCTCCTTGATATTGGAGGCGGATTTCCGGCTCCTTATGATAAAACTGTGGGACCGTTCAGAGAGTTGGCAAAAAAAATAAACTCAGAACTCAATAGATTATTTCCAAAAGATATACAGATATTGGCGGAACCGGGCAGATTCATTGTTGCGACTGCCGCGACCGCGGTTTCTCAGATCATAGGGAAGGCTGTTCGTGATGGGAAATTGTGCTATTATATAAACGACGGGGTATATCATACTTTTTCTGGGATAATATTTGATCATTGCAGATATCATTTTGAATCCGTTAAGGGTGGGACGAAACAACTTTGCACCGTATTTGGTCCAACATGCGATGCGCTGGATGTGGTTTCGATGACCGAAATGCTGCCGGCTAAGTTGAAGATAGGCGATATCCTTTTTAGCAGAAATATTGGTGCTTACAGCGTGGTTTCCTCTACGAATTTTAATGGATTCCCGACCGCGAAGATAGTGCACATCAATCAATGATTAATCTGAACAATTTGTCTGTTGAGATTTAGATGAGCCGATTGCAAAATTGCCGTTGGAACGCCGGTCTTACTTGTCACGTCGTAGCCGAAGGCGAAGGCGGATGACCGGCTTAAGAGCCAGCCATAGGGCTGGCGATCCTTTATAAAAGGCAATTTTGCAATTGGCTCAGATGATCAAGGATTTTATTTTTTCCCTTTGGTCATCTCCTTCGCGTGTTTCAATGCGGCTTCGGTTCCGCCTAGCATTCTGGCAATCTCTGCTATTTTTTCATTGCCTTCGAGTTTCCTGATTTCAGTGAAGGTCCTACCGCTTTGGGTTTTTTTCTCCACTACGAAATTGCGATCAGCCTCGGAAGCTACCTGCGGAAGATGTGATATGCATATCAGTTGATGAGTATTTGCGAGTTTCGCAAGTTCCTTGCCAACAACTGAAGCGGTGGTTCCCCCAATATTTGAATCTATCTCGTCAAAGATTAGAATCGGAACCGAGTCAGCGGACGCCAGAACTGTCTTCAACGCAAGCATAACTCTTGATATTTCTCCACTGCTTGCGACATTCCTAAGCGCCTTTTGAGCCTCGCCAGGATTTGCTGAAAAAACAAACTCAACCTTATCTTTACCATCTGAACCTGGGATTTCATTCTCACTGAACTCAACCCCAAATGATGACTTTATGAATCCGAGCTTTTTTAATTCAGCTTCGACTTCCTTTGCGAATTTCGCTGATGCTGTTTTTCTTTTCTTGCTCAAGGTATCTGCGCAGGCATCCAGCTCACTCTTCGCTGAAGATATTTTTTCGCTGATTTGTGTTCTCAATTCGGAACTTTTTCTGATTTTTTCCAGTTTTTCGCCCGCTTCTCGAGCGGACTTTAGTACATCCCTTATTTCGGGACCGTATTTACGCTTCAGCGTTGTCAATATCCTCAATCTTTCCTCAAGGCGTATGAATTCCTTTTCGTCCATTTCGATAGAATCCTGATATTCGCCGAGGCTGTCGCTCAGAGATGATATCTTTGAACGAATTTCTTCGGTTTGCGTCATGAGTTCTGCGGATTTTTCGGGATCTATTTTTTCTAAACCCAATAGATTGCGGTTTACTTCGAATATTTTTTCAAGTATGCTCTCTTCCGAGTCCGAAACTAGCTTAAGAACTGTTCTTGTAGTTTCGAGAATTCCCTGCGAATTGGATATTACCTTATGTTTTGAAGATAGTTCCTCGTCTTCGCCCTCCAAAGGGTTGGCCGAATTTATCTCCTCGAAAATATGTTTAAGGTAATCCTCTTCTTTCGCGTCGGGAAGATTGCGTTCGAAGTCTTCTTTGTATCGGATTGCGTCACGCCACTTTTTATAAAGCTCTGAACATTTTGTGGTATCGCTGTCCAATTTTCCATATCGATCCAGCAGATTCAGTTGGACGGATTGTTTTAGAATCGACTGGTGTTCGTGGGAGCCATGTGTGTCTATCAAAATTTCTCCGAGAGTTTTCAGAGTGTTCAGTGACACCGGACTGTCGTTGATGTAGTTTTTTGACGAGGAGATGCCTATGATCCTCCTGAGAAGCAAGGGCCCGTCATCAGAAATATCTATACCAAGTTCGTTAAGAAACTGGAGATTTTGCCTGAGCTTTCTGCTTATATTTATTTCTGCGGATATTTCGCAGTTTTCAGAGCCTTCGCGAAGAATATCTTTAGTCGCTCTGCCTCCTAAGAGCAGTTCGACTGCCTGCATGATTATGGTTTTGCCCGCTCCGGTCTCTCCGGTTATTACATTGAAGCCGGAGGATAATTCCATCTCAAGCTTGTCTATCAGAGCGAACTTGCTTATTCTGAGTCTTTCGATCATAATTTGGTTATTCCGTGTTTACGGCATATAATATTCCGAGCTTATCCATCTTTACAAAAAAAATCAATGAACAGAAAACACATTTATCTTGTCAGGCATGGGGAATCCCTTGGAAATATCGGTTTCCAGGCGACTTGGGATTCTACGCTTTCTCCAAATGGCAGGCTCCAAGCGTCATTTTGCGCGAATTTTTTGCAAAGAGAAACTTCTGGAGATGCGCAAGTATTTTCAAGTCCCTTTCTAAGATGCTTGCAGACGGCTCAATTCATATCAGATAAGATACCTGGAGGGCTAACGATAGAACCGCTTCTTCATGAATTTTACAGTGAGAATCTATTTCCTGGCAAGACGAGATTTCCATCTTTGAAGGAAATTGCCTCTTCTTTTCCAGGAGTAAAAGGCGATTTTAATGATTCGGATTGGATGCCGCAAAAATATGAAAGCAGTGAGGATATTTCTATAAGGGCGGCAATACTTAGGAATTCCATTCTTGCCCAAGATGGACGTTTGGCTAACTCCTCCAATAACACGATACTTGTTTCTCATTGGGCATTTATTGCTACTCTTGCGCAAACACTTTGTTCGGAGAAAATGGACACCGTATCCAACTGTTCCGTTACAAAGATTTCGATGGAAGCTGGAAAATTTCGAGCAGAATATATAAATAATACTTCGTTCATAGATAATAATCATATATGAGGTTTGAAATATGAAGGTGTTGATAACAGGTGGGGCCGGTTTTGTTGGGGCGAATCTAGCCATAGCGATAAAAGAAAATTATCCGGAAAGCAGGGTGACTTCACTCGATAACTTATACCGCAAGGGATCTGAGCTTAATCTTCAACGTCTCGCCAAGCATGGAGTCAGGTTTTTAAAGGGAGATGTGAGGAGCAAACGTGATATTGAATCAGCAGGTGAAGCGGATTTTCTTATTGAATGTTCAGCTGAGCCTTCGGTCCTCGCCGGTAAAGACGGCGGAGTGGATTATCTAGTCGGAACAAATCTCTACGGTGCCGTTAATTGCGCGGAATTCTGTAGGGAAAATGGAAGCACGATGATATTCCTCTCAACAAGCAGGGTCTATCCGATCAAACCTCTTCTTGAATGCGAAATTCGCAAGGGGCGCAGACGTTTCGATTTTGCGGACAGACAAAAAATATCTGGACTCTCGGCTTATGGTGTTTCGGAGGATTTTCCGATGCAGGGAGTGCGTTCTCTTTACGGGGCGACGAAATATGCCGCTGAAACCATGCTCATTGACTATGCCGATGCTTTCAAGTTCAATCTACTTATAAATCGTTTCGGAGTCATTGCTGGTCCATGGCAATTTGGGAAGTCTGATCAGGGGATAGCTCCGTTCTGGCTTGCTTCCCACATGTTTCGCAAAAAGATTAAATATATCGGGTTCGGTGGAACAGGCAGACAGGTAAGGGATTTTTTGCATATTGATGATGCGGTCAAGCTGATACTTATGCAAATGCGCAAACCTGCGAAATTCGCAATCAATAATTCGAAGGGGATGCCATTTAATGTCGGTGGAGGGAAGGAGAATTCCGCATCTCTCTTGGAATTGACAGATTTATGCAGAGGAATTACAGGTCAAAAAATTGAAATAGGATCCGAACTTGAAACAAGATATGCCGACATCCCGGTATATATCAGCGATTCCAGAAAAATAATTTCCTTGTGTGGATGGAAACCGAGAAAAAATATAAAAAATATCCTTTCAGATATTCATGAATGGATTAAAAATACTCCTTCAGCCCAGAAAATATTTGGATAAAATCACAGCCACGCTATGCTTTTCAAATGGCAGAAGCGGCGTGATAAGCTTGAATTCGGAATAATCGGCCTACCATCAAGTTCGTATTGTCTTTCAGTTTGTATTGGCGATGGGTTGGAAAAGATAAGGGTTGCAGTTGCCTATTTCGTTAGAGGCTGAATTGAACTTTGTTGCTTCAGATGTCTTTTTGAAGCTTACCGAACCGCCGGCAGTCAACGCATTTCCTCCACGGCTGTGAGTGTTTACGTAATAGACGTTTGGCTGGGGGGTAGTTGCGGTGGGTAGCATGATCCAGTCTTGTACTATTGTTGAGGTTGGGACAAATTTTGAAAGGCGCCCTCCATTCCATCTGCTGGGTGCCACGCCAGCTCTATTGAAGTTATTTAGATGAAAATAGGTGGAATATCCAGCTTTTAGTTTTGTATAATTTGGTGGGCGATAATTGGAAGTTTTTCCAATTAGTGACGATGGACATACGAAGACAAGAGCCTCAGACCATTTATCCTCATTTGTTATGTAGGGATTTCCGAACGTTACGTCGTAGCCAGTCCCATCGGCACTTGCTCAGCTTTTGCAAACCATATTTGGTCCGTTGGATGCCTGACTTCCTGGCAACCAGTCATTATTGTCGGTCGCATAATTGGCCATCATCACGTGGATTTGTTTTTGATTTGCTGAGCAACTGGCGATATTTGCCATTTCCTTTGCCTGTCTCAGCGCTGGCAGCAAAATCGCTACGAGGAGTGATATAATTGCAACTACAACCAAAAGCTCAATAAGTGTGAACAGCGACGTACGATTCTTTCTCCACATTTACATTCCTCCACCTTTTTTAACACCTGACTTTGGGAAAGTCTCCCGCCCGCTACTGC
Source organism: uncultured Lentisphaera sp. (assembly GCA_964638335.1). Taxonomy (GTDB): domain Bacteria; phylum Verrucomicrobiota; class Lentisphaeria; order Victivallales; family GWF2-50-93; genus DYMC01. Next base: position 12,290 of record CAZXAC010000057.1, read on the forward strand.
TTTCCAGGTGATTATACCCAACTACTTTAATAAAGTCAATAGTTTTTTGTAAAAAAAAGGAATATTTTGCTATGGGTATTTTATGTGGTTGACAAGTTTCGCATATTTGTTTTGTCAGCATATTTCGCGAAATTCGCATTTTTTACATTTTTCTATGTCTTCTTTTTCAGGAGGATTTTTTGTAAATTTTCCATCGAATTCGATCATTTCCATGGATTTTTCCCCTATCAGTTCAATTGTCTCGGAATGAGAGCGTTGAGCCCAGCAAGTGTCCATCGAGTTCCGGATAAGGAAAAGGGCTAAGATTTGTTGGTTTTGTAGGACGAAATCCGTTTGAGATATTCGGCATGAAAA
>CAZXAC010000058.1:0-12625 GCA_964638335.1 uncultured Lentisphaera sp.
TATTTTGCCCTGATCGTTATCGAGCGGCTGTCCGCCTCCGGCTATACATCCGCCTGGACAGGTCATGACTTCTATGAAGTGTATGTCCTTTCTGCCCTTCTTGATCTGGTCAAGTATTTTGGGAGCATTGCCTACGCCGCTGACCACCGCAAAGCCGACTTCAAGGTCTCCTATCTTCACTTTGCCTTCTTTTATTCCATCAAGGCCTCTGGTGAATTCTATCTTTGGAGATTCAAGGTCTTTGCCGGTCAACATGTAGTATGCCGTTCTTATCGCCGCTTCCATAACTCCGCCTGAAGCTCCAAAAAGTTTACCTGCTGAGCTTCGTGTTCCAAACGGGTTGTCCGCTTCCCCCGGTTCCAAGGCATTGATATCAACTCCGCAGAGTTTTATAAGCCTTGCTATCTCCCTTGTGGTGAGTACAGCGTCTATGTCAGGTCTTCCTTTCTTTCCAGTCATTTCCGGTCTTGTCGCCTCGAATTTTTTCGCTGTGCAAGGCATTATTGACACACTGAATATTTTTTCGGGCTCTATTTTGGAATCTTTCGCGAAGCTGGATTTTATCAAGGCTCCAAGCATTTGCTGAGGGCTTTTGCATGTTGACAAGTTGTCCAGAAGTTCCGGACAAAATTGTTCCACGTATTTTATCCATCCCGGCGAACAGCTTGTCATCATTGGAAGAGGTCCGCCCTTCTTTATTCTTTCAACAAGTTCCGACGCTTCTTCCATAATTGTAAGGTCAGCGCTAAAAGACGTATCAAAGACTTTTTTGAAGCCTATTTCACGCAATGCCGCGACAAATATTCCATTCACATCAGTTCCGGGCTTTAAGCCAAATTCTTCCGCTATTGAAACTGATACAGCCGGCGCATGTTGGGCTACGACAAACTTATCTGGATCATGGAGAGCATCGTGTACCTCCTGGAGATAGCTTTTCTCGCGAAGGGCTCCTGTGGGGCATACAGTTACGCACTGTCCACAGTTTATACAGCTGGATGTATTCAGACTCTCCTCGAAAGCGGGACATACTGTCATCTTACTGCCTCTCCTAACAAAATCTATCGAGGAGACGCCTTGGACTTCCTGACATACTCTGACACATTTTCCGCATAGGATGCATTTTGCCGGATCTCTTATTATGGAGGGACTTGTTACGTCGGTACCTTTCACTATATTCTTCACTGGATAGCGACGTTCCCTTACTGAGTATTGTTCCGCCAGTTTTTGAAGTTCGCAGTTCCCGCTCCGAACGCAATAAAGACAATCGTCCGGGTGGTTTGCGAGCAACAATCCTATTATGGTCTTTCTAGCATCAATAACGCGTTTCGAATTCGTCTTGATCTTCATTCCCTTTGTGGCGGGATATGAGCACGACGGAATCAATCCTCTGCTTCCTTCCACTTCGACCACGCATATTCTGCATGCTCCGCTGGGCATAAGCCCGCTCATGTGGCAAAGAGTAGGGACTCCAATGCTGGCACGTTCTAAAGCTTGGAGAATTGTATCTCCCTCTTTTGCCTCTATGTTTCTGCCGTTTACGTTTATATCGAACATTTTTTCACCTCTCTATCAGCTTATCTTTACAGCGCCAAATTTACAGACCTGTTTGCAAAGGCCGCACTTAACGCATTTTTCCTGGATTATATAATGCGGCGACTTTTTCGCTCCCATTATCGCTTTTTCAGGGCATTTCACTGCGCAAGCTCCACACCCTACGCATTTCTTTTCTTCGATCTCATATTTTATCAGTCCCTTGCAGACTCCCGCAGGGCATCTTCTTTCATATATGTGCGCATCATATTCGTCTCTGAACCATTTGAGAGTACTCAATACCGGATTGGGAGCTGTCTGTCCGAGCCCGCAGAGACTTGTGTCCTGTATCACAGCCGCAAGTTTTGGGAGAGACATTATTCCCTTGAATCTGTCGAGCGTCGCCTGTGTATCCTTCTTATCTTCGGATTCGGTGATTTTCTCCAGTATGGCGAGCATTTGCTTGGTTCCTTCCCTGCACGGTATGCATTTTCCGCAACTTTCCCTTTGTATGAAATCCATAAAGAATTTTGCCACATCCACCATGCAATTATCTTCGTCCATAACTACGAGTCCGCCAGATCCCATCATGGCTCCGACTGTTTTTATTGATTCGTAATCTATTTTTATGTCGAGATGTTTTTCAGTTATACAGCCTCCAGATGGACCACCTATCTGCACCGCTTTGAATTTTTTCGAATTTGCGATGCCTCCGCCGATGTCGAAGATTATTTCCTTCAATGTCCTTCCCATCGCTATCTCAACAAGGCCAGTTCTCTCCACTTTTCCTGAAAGAGCAAAGACCTTTGTTCCCTTACTCCCTTGGGTCCCGACCGCCGAGAACCATTTATGACCACGATCTATTATCAACGGAACATTGGCCAGAGTTTCGACGTTGTTTATTATTGTGGGTTTACCGAACAGACCGCTTATAGCAGGGAAAGGAGGTCTTGGTCTTGGCATGCCCCTTTTGCCTTCAATACTGTGTATCAGGGCTGTCTCCTCGCCACATACGAAAGCTCCAGCACCCATCTTTATCTTGACCTTGAGGTGGAAACCGCTGTCAAGGATATTCTCTCCCAGAAGGCCATATTCCTCGGCTTTTTTTATCGCCTCCTTCAAGCGCTTTATCGCGAGCGGATATTCGGCGCGAATATACACGTAAGCCTTGTCTGCTCCAGTAGCGTATGAAGCTATTATCAGTCCCTCGAGAACTTTGTGAGGGTCGCCTTCTATCACCGCCCTGTCCATGAAAGCCCCGGGATCACCCTCATCCGCGTTGCATATCATGTACTTCTGGTCGCTTCCTGTCTCAAGAGCGAATTTCCATTTTTTCCCTGTCAAAAATCCGCCGCCGCCTCTGCCGCGGAGTCCGCTTTTCTCCATGACGTCGCAAAGCTCAGGTGGCGTCATCGTATGTATCGCTTTGGAAAGCGCCCTGTATCCACCTCTTGCTATGTATTCATTTATATCCGACGGGTCGATTATTCCGCAGTTTTCCAAGACCCAACGGGTCTGGGGAGCGAAGAAACTATGATCCTTTAGCAAGGGTATATCGTTCCATTTTTCGCCTTCAGTTCCTTCATATTGTCCAAGGATGTTTTTCATGAAGGGCTTGCCTTTGAGTGCCGCTTCAAGTATTTCCACGGCTGTATCCGGTGTGACCTTTCCGTAGCTGACTCTCGCCTTGCCTGGAAGCTTCACGTCTATTATTGGTTCCTCGGCGCAAAGTCCCACGCAGCCTACGTCCACAAATACCGCATCAACCTTATTTTTTGCCCTGTATTCGTTGAACCTGTCAATGATCTTATTCGCTCCGGCGCTGATTCCGCATGTCGCCGAACCTATGAAGATGATAGGACTCTTCTCGTCTTCTCTCTTGTACTTGCTCAATTCTGCCTTCATTGCCTCATCTATCTTGCCTTCGTCTTTTGAACAGACAAATTCATGTGAGAGCATTGACAGAATTTTATTTCCCTTAGTTTTAGCACTCATTTCTTGTCCTCCGATGCCATGTCACGGTATTTCTTTATTATTCCTGGCAAATCCTTTACCTTAAGTTTGGCATGAAACTCACCGTTTACGGCGATAACCGGTGCAAGTCCACAGGCTCCAATGCAAGCTACGACCTCAAGACTGAAAAGACCGTCCTTCGTAGTCTGCCCCGGACCTATCTTCAACTCTTTCTGCAGAGCATCCAAAACTGCCGCGGATCCCTTTACGTGACAGGCGGTCCCACGGCATACCATTATGTGATATTTCCCCGGCGGACTAAACTTGAACTGATTGTAGAAAGTCGCCACCCCATATATCTTGCTCGAGGGCAGATTCAGAAATTCCCCTATCTGAGATATGGAATCTTTCGGAATGTATCCAAAAACCTCTTGAACGTCCTGCAATATCGGAATCAGATTCTCACGCGACCTGTCCTGATATTTGCCAAGAACCTCTGAAACACCCCTGTTAAATTCTGATTTCATCCCAACCTCTTGTTTATGCCGGAAAAGTATGCGACCTTCTCGAGCGAAGTTGTTATATCTATCCTCTCATTGTGGACATTTTTCGGAAGCTTCAGGGGCACTGGAGCGAAATTCAGTATCCCGCATATTCCCGCTCCGACAAGCTCATCCGCAACCTTCTGCGCGTTATCCGCTCCAACAGTTATGATCCCCAACGCTATCCGCTGTTTTTTTACAATCTCTTTCAGGCTGTTCACATGATAACTCCTGCATCCGGATATCACTCTGTCTGTCTTACTCGGATCAGCGTCAAAGGCGGCGATTATCTTTAGTCTTCTGTGTCGCATGTTGAAATATGAAAGCAACGCCCTGCCGAGATTCCCTATTCCGACAAGCGCTATCCTGATCTCCTCGCTGTCTTTCAACACTTCATTTACCTTCTCCTTGAGATCTGAAATGCCGTAACCGCGCCTCGGGATACCCGCATACCCGACTTCCATCAGATCCCTCCTCACCTGGGCGGGCGAATTGCTCGCAAGCTCGGCAAGCTGATGCGAATAAATATAGTGTAAGCCCTTCTGCTCCATATCGCTTAGTATCCTGCGATAAAGACTCAATCGTTCCATAGTCCTAGGCGGAATTTTATTCATAAATCCTCCTTTTTTTGTTATTGTTTTCACGTGTGAATTATTTCACGCAACAAAGTTATCGCCCCATCCTGTGTTTTTCAAAAGCGAATATTCCGATTATGGCTAACCCTCTGCAGTTTAAAGCAATATAAAATCTGCTTAAGCATATGTAGAAGGTAAAAATTTGAAAAGTGCTGTTGCTTCTCATGCTTAGTCAATATTTGCCTTTTGACCGTGGCTTATTTCTTTTTTTTATATATTCGGAGAAAAAATCATTAGAGTAGTTAGATTATCTCCCAAAAAAGAGGATGCTGAATTGAAAATAAGTAAAAAGTTCAAGGACGGACTGATTGAAGATATGCTTCTTGTGATGAGGACGCTGCGTTCTGAGAAAGGATGTCCATGGGACAGGGAACAGACTCACAAATCGTTGAAGAAGTATCTTATCGAGGAGAGCGCCGAATTTCTGGATGCCGTGGACGATGAAGACGACGAGGGCATGAAAGAGGAACTTGGGGATGTTCTTTTGCACGTGATATTTCACTGTCAGATAGCGTCGGAAAGGGGAGCTTTTTCATTTGAAGACGTAGTTGATGGCCTATGTCAGAAATTGAGAAGGCGCCATCCTCATGTTTTTGGCGACAGCAGGAGAAGCGCTGGGGATTCGGGTGAAGTTCTTAAAATCTGGGAAGACGTAAAGAAGAGAGAGGGCAAAAAACCGAAATCGGCGGTATCCGGTTGTCGTCATTTTCCCGCATTGTTCAGGGCGGAGGAGGTTCAAAAGAAGGCCGCAAAGCTTGGATTTGACTGGACGAAAAGATCCGAGATTGTTGAGAAAATCGAAGAGGAACTTGATGAATTGAAGGAGGCTTTGCGAAAAAACAAGAAGTCCACAATAGAAGAGGAAATTGGAGATATGCTTTTTTCCGTGGTGAATCTATCACGCTTCCTAAAGGGGAAAAGCGCAGAGGAACTTCTCGCCGCTACGACCGATAAATTTCAAAAACGTTTCGCGTTCATCGAGAAGGAACTGGCAAAGAAAGGCAAAAGACCTGAGGACAGTGATATTCTTGAAATGGAGAAGCTTTGGCAGTCCGCAAAAAAAATCCTCCGAAAAAAGTCTTCCCTGCGCGTAAAAAATAAAACTTAAGGAGAAAAGCCTCTGTGAGGTTGAATATAATATGTCTCGATGGATATACTCTGAACCCGGGGGACAACCCGTGGACCGAAATCGAAAAGCTTGGAAACCTCAAAGTCTACGACAGGACTCCAGATGACCTAATAATAGAAAGAGCAAAAAACGCCGAAATACTTCTTACAAATAAGACACCTCTGACGGCAAGCACCATTTCAAATCTGCCGTATTTGAGATTCATCGCGGTACTCGCAACCGGATATAATGTGATTGACATAAAAGCAGCCAAAGAGAGGAAGATACCCGTTTCGAATGTGCCCGGATACAGCACCGATTCCGTGGCTGAATTCACCTTTTCATTGATTCTGGATTTATTCAAGAAAGTTGCTCACCACGACTGGCTTGTGAAGGCGGGAAGATGGGAAAAATCTCCTGACTTTTGCTTTTGGGATAACAATAATTTTAGGGACTTATCAGGCAAAACGCTAGGTATAGTCGGGTTCGGAGAAATAGGCAGGAGAGTTGCGAATATCGCAAAATCTTTCAAAATGAAAATACTTGTTTCAACAAGAAGACCTTTGGCTTCTCTCGAAGAAGGAGTTAAGCAGGTTGATATAGAGAGCTTATTCTCCGAATCTGACATCGTCTCACTGCATTGTCCTCTAAATGAAACAAACCGGATGATGGTAAATAAAAACCTCCTTTTGAAAATGAAAAGGACAGCAATCCTCGTCAACACGGCAAGAGGTCTTCTTATCAACGAAGAAGATCTTGCGGATGCTTTAAACAACGGAACGATAGCGGGAGCCGCTTGTGACGTGGTTTCGGAAGAACCGATAAAACCCTACAACCCTTTGCTGAAGGCTAAGAACCTCATAATAACCCCTCACATCGCATGGGCATCTTTGGAATCACGACGTCGGCTGATGGATGCAGTTGCGAAAAACATATCCTCATTCCTGTCTGGAAAAGCAGACAATGTAGTTTGCTAAAATGGACTTAAGGATATATACTAGCGGATGAGATAAAGTATTTCGGAGATCATGATGAAATTTCGTATTCTTTTTTCATTTCTTATTGCGTTGCAGATATCTTCTTCTGTATTTTCCGCTGATGAACCTGCGATTAAACATGTGTTCCTTTTCATTGGCGACGGTATGGGTGATACTCAAGCCGAAGCGGCCGAGCTGGCAATTGAGGGTTCCCCAGAATTAAAACTGTCCTTCCGGAAATTCCCCATTATAGGCTGGCAGAAAACAGGCGCCATAGGAGGAACCACCGACTCAGCTGCAGCGGCCACCGCTATAGCTTGCGGAGTTAAAACAAAAAACAAAATGCTTGGATTATCTCCTGAAGGAACTGAACTTGATTCGATTGCGATTATCGCAAAGAAAGCCGCTTGGAAGATAGGGATACTATCAAGCGTAAGCCTTGACCATGCCACACCAGCCGGATTCTATGCCAGGGACAACAGTCGCGGTAATTATTCCGCAATATCAAAAACTCTTGCGGATTCAAATTTCGATTTTTTCGGCGGGGGCGGTCTTGCCGGACAGAAAGGCGATGATCCCAAAGAAGACAACCTGCAAAGGGCAATACGCAACGGATTCAATATTGCGAGAACGCGAGAAGACCTTGCAAAAATTCAGAAGGGCACAAAGGTCTTTGCTTTTAATCATCGCTTAACGAAGGAAGCTTGTCTTCCTTATTCCATAGACTACGCTCTAGACGATATTCGGCTATCTGAGTTCACATCGGCGGCGATAAAACATCTTTCTGGAAATCCATTTTTTATAATGGTCGAGGGAGGAAAAATAGATCATGCGTGCCATGGCAGAGACTTGGGGACAATGGTAAGGGAGGTTTTGGATTTCGGAGCCGCAGTTGATGAAGCTGTCAAATTCTTTAATGAGAATCCTAACGATACAATTATTTTGGTTACTGCCGACCACGAGACAGGGGACCTCGTAAGATTGGAACCAAGAAGCGGAAACCCTAGCGTGGCTCTTAAGCAAAAAATTTCAGCGGAGGGATTTACATCCAAGATAAGGAAAATGAAAAATGAAAAATCTGAATTTTCTTCAGTTCTTTCAGAGATAAAGGACGTTTTTGCATTGGACCCGCTCACGGTCGAAGAGGAGAAGAGTCTTGAAAAGGCGTGGAAAGATTCCCTTGAAGGAAAGATTGATAGGGATCTCTACGGAAAATCTGATCCTACCACGTCGGTCTCAAAAAAAATCCTTTCAGATAGAGCTGGATTTCAGTTTAAAATCTCCAACCATTCTCCCAAAGACGTCCCAGTGTACGCGATAGGAGTCGGAGCTGAGGCTTTTTCAGGCAGATATGAAAACACGGAAATATTTTTCCGTTTATGCAGACTGATGAAGCTTACAGTTCCTGAATACGGAGCGAAGAAAAACTCCCAGTAAATACCGTAAAACTTTCAAAATTTCATGCTTGCCTATGCCCTCTGGCGAGCTATCTTATGCGGTCTTTAATTTTCTTAAAAACGATATCAGAGGTACTAATGAAATTTGCTTTTGTATTTTCCGGACAGGGGGCCCAGTCCGTAGGAATGGGCAAGGATGTTGCGGAATTGTTCCCTGCGGCAAAAAATCTCTTCAATAATGCAGATTCCATTCTCGGATGGAAATTGAGCGAGCTTTGCTTCGCTGGTCCGGAGGAGAAGTTGACCCAAAGCAAATTCTGCCAGCCTTCTATCTTCACAGTAAGCTGTGCATGCTTAGAGGCTTTCAAATCTTCATTCCCTGAAATAAAACCAGTAGCTGTCGCCGGGCTCAGTCTCGGAGAATTTTCCTCACTATACTGTTCCGGGGTCTTCTCGTTCGAAGACGGACTCAAACTTGTGGCCAAGCGCGGAGAACTCATGGATCAGGCTTGCATGGAAACGAAAGGAGCGATGGCAAGTGTACTAGGAGCTGACCAGGCGTTGGTTTCAAAAGCCTGTTCAGAGGCGGGCATTGATATGGCAAACCTCAATTGTCCGGGTCAGATTGTCGTAAGCGGACAAGACACAAAAGTTGCCGAGGCGATAGAAAAAATGAAGGGACTCGGGATTAGAAAGATAATCCCACTCAAGGTGGCGGGAGCATATCACTCACGACTGATGGATGGGGCCGCGAAAAAGTTCGCGGAAGAATTAGCAAAATCCAGCTTCAGCACGCCTAAGATTCCCGTCGCACAGAACGTAGTGGGAAAAATCGTAAGTTCAGTTGAAGAAATAAAGACAAATCTAGCAAAACAGGTTTCTGGAAGCGTGCTTTGGGAAAAATGCGTGCTTTCAATGTGCGAAATCGGGGCTGAGGCCCTCATCGAATTCGGACCAGGCAACGTACTCGCAGGACTTGCGAAAAGGATCAAACCAGAATTGAAGACTTTTAACATAAATTCGGCTAAAAGCGTTGAAGAATTCAAAAATTTTATTAACAACTAAACTAGACAGGAGATCAAAATGTCGGATGCAAAGAGACTCGAAGGCAAGGTGGCTCTCGTAACAGGCGGAGCAAGAGGAATAGGAAAGGCAATATGCGAAAGGCTCGCAAGGGAAGGTGCGAAAATCGCAGTTGTTGACATACTTCAGGACATTGCTGAAAGCACAGCGGAAGAATTAAGGAAACTCGGAGTTGAAGCCGCCGCCTTCGCCGCAAACGTAGTAAAATATGATGAAGCTGAAAAAACCGTCAAAGATACTGTGGAAAAACTCGGTTCCCTCGATATCCTCATAAATAACGCTGGAATCACTAGAGATACTCTCATAATGCGGATGAGCGAAGACGACTGGGACAAGGTTATAGCCGTAAACCTGAAAGGAACTTTTAATTTCATAAAGGCCGCCTGCCGCCCAATGATGAAGGCCAGAAGCGGGAAAATTGTAAACATCGCATCAGTTGTAGGCAGGATGGGCAATCCCGGACAAGCCAACTATTCCGCTTCAAAAGCTGGAGTAATTGGACTCACAAAGACGGCCGCTAAGGAACTTGCATCAAGAAATATCAACGTGAACGCGGTGGCACCCGGATACATACTTACAGATATGACGAAAAATCTTTCCGAACAAGCGACGGAAGCCTTTATGAAGGTTACCCCGATGCAGAGACCTGGTACAGCTCAGGACGTCTCATCAGTCGTGTATTTCCTATGCTCAAGCGATTCGGATTATGTTACCGGACAGGTAATAAATATTGACGGTGGATTGTTGATGTAATATCTAGCTACGTTTAAAGACTTAGCAAAACTTCAAAAAAGAACCAAAAAAAACGCGCCAATTAAATTGGCGCGTTTTGTAATTCAATCTGAATATAAATTCAGCTTACTTTGCGGCTTCAGGAGCCTTTTCTTCAACTTTGTTGCAAGCTGCAGCAGCTTCTTTGCACTTGTCACAGCAGTATTTAACTTCGTCGCCAGCCTTAGCATCCTTGTTGAGGGCTGCGCAAGCTTCGCAAGGCTTAACTTCGCAAGCCTTAACTTCTGCGGCGGCGGCTGGGGCCTTTGCTTCTTCTGCGGCATAGACTCCGACTGACATTACTGCGGCGATTGCGACTGCGATCATCATCTTCTTCATTTTCTTTCTCCTTTTTGGTTTTTGAAAATTCCAGCTATGTTACATGATTATAGAATTTTTTCAAGTTTTGACCAACCAAAATCTTCGCAAAGAATTAAATATTAAATACTTATATTTTATAAACGTAGGTCGCAATTGATTGCTGTACCAAACAATTCCATCAAGAGCTCTCTTCGCTCTTTGAGCTATGGGGTACACAAGTCGGGATCGGGGTTGGAATCGTTTTCGTACTTGCAATCACAATCGATTGAATTTATTTATCGATACCGGGAGCGACCTGTCTCTCCGTAGCATATTGCGAAGACGGACAGCGACCCCGAACTGTTCCCCCATAGCCCGGATGGGGAGGAAGGATACCGACAAAACATGTTTCAAACACATTTTCCCCACTAGAAATCAAATCTGTTTAGGACAAGAATTGTCACAACTAATTATTGATTCGATAAAACCTCTTTGACTGCCTCTTCGAAGACTTCTATGGACTCTCTTAGGGCATCTTCGGTGATGCATAGAGGAGGGGCGATTTTGACGCATTCTCCGCCTATTCCAACCGGGGCAAACATCAGAAGCCCTTTCTGCAAACATGCAAGATTAATTTTCTGAGCCAGCTCCGGATCAGGAGTTTTTGTTCCAGGTTTTACGACTTGTATCCCAGCGACTAGGCCCTTACCGTGGAAACAACCCAACACTTTTGAGTACTGCTTCTGTATTCTCTCAAGAGCCGGATTGAGGATTTCACCCATCTTTGCGGCGTGTTCCACAAGGTTTTCTCTTTCAATAATCTTAAGATTTTCCAAGGAGCTTACTACAGCTAGGGGAGAAGCTGAATGTGTTGATGTCATTGATCCCGGTGGATAGATAGACATGATATCTTTGCGTCCTATCACCGCGGACAGGGGCAGAGATGATGTTATTCCTTTCCCACAAGCTATCAGATCCGGCTTTATGCCATAATGCTGGAAAGCGAACATTTTGCCCGTACGGCCAAAACCAGACTGAACCTCATCCATGGTAAGGACTATATCATTTTCCCTACAAAACATTTCCAATTTTTTCGCATATTCCACGGGCATGAAATCCGGTCCGACACCCTGATATGATTCGGATATTATTCCGCATATGTTCTTGGGTGAGACTTTTTTCAACTTCAGCGTCTTAAGAAAAAGGTCAAACGAGGCGTCTTCATTTTTATATCCGTCAGGAAAAGGGACTTGGATAAAGGTTGGGTCGGGATTGCCTATCCATTTTTTCAGTCTCTGCATTCCTCCGGCAAGCTGAGCACCCATTGTTCTGCCATGAAAAGCATTTTCGAAACTGATCATTATGTTCTTATCCGCCCCATGCTTTTCAAGTCCGTAGGTCTTTGAAAGCTTTATGCAATTCTCAGTCGCCTCGCTGCCAGTGCTAAGTAGAAAGACCTGATAGTTGTTAGGATCCGGGGAAATCATTCTGAGTTCCCGGGTAAGTTCCATCCTGCCTTCGTGAACAAAGACATAAGTTGCGAGAAGATTTTGATCTATTACCTTTTTTAGTCTTTCGCGTATTTCTTTGCGACCGTGTCCTGCGTTGGTTATAAGCACGCCAGACGACCAGTCTATCCATTTATTCCCCCATCTGTCAAACACATGAAAACCTTCCGCCTTATCCCACACTATTGGAGGTTGTCCCGCCATTGACCTAGGCTCAGACTTAGCGAGTTCCTCAAATATCGGCAGGGATTCCGGAACTGGAATCATAGTGCATATTCTGCGATGTTTGGTTTTAACTTCTTTCACCTTGACCGGAGTTAAATCGTACGTAGCCATTGGAATTCTCCTTTTTTATTTTAATTTTGTTTTCTTAAAAACGCTCTTGGTCTGTCACCGTAACTTATCTTAGCCCATTCGCCATCCGCAAGTATTGACATACGCGCAGCTTCAACCACAAGTTCATTTATGTAGCTGTTAGCAGGCGTCGCGATAATACCGCGTTCATCGGTTTCTTTTATGATGCTACGGCGCAAATCGAGGGAGGATGATTCATCCATTCCTTTTATCTTTGTTTCTATTTCGTGCATTTTTTCAATGCTCGCCGCAATTGATTCATATCCGTATCCAACGGGTTTGTAGCCGGCTCCTTCCCAAGGAACCAATCTGTAGAAATCCGGATTTACGTAGTTATAAATTGAACCGGCGCATCCTATCCCTTCGAGGTAAGAATGACGGACTCCCCTGTACTGGTCGTCGTGCTGTATCAATCCGGTTTTGCCGTTCCCCTCGCAATACATGATAAGCCCTTGGTCGTTGCTACC
>CAZXAC010000059.1:0-12474 GCA_964638335.1 uncultured Lentisphaera sp.
TAAATTTGGTTATTTTCCTGACGATATTTAAATTCTATAAAAGATCAGATGATGTGCTTTGCATAGGGCTTGCTATTGGATTTATAACAGGGCAGATTGGAGTTTTGGTTCACGGAATGACGATAACCAACTTTTATACTATTTTAAACATGGAGGCGTTTTGTTTTGTTCTTGGATTGGTAATGATTCTTTACTATGAAGAGAGAAAATTGGTAAACACGATTACGAGCGAGAGGTTGGTTTAAATGTTTTGAAATGCGACGCATTACACTGATTCAGAGGCAAAATAAAAATAGACGATATAACTTGAGACTATTATCTACCCCTAAAATTGCTTTGATTTATGATTAAAAATATAAAGGTGTCTGTAATAATACCTTCATACGATGGATATAGGAACGGTAAATGTAAAAGCCTTTGCGCGCAACTAGACAGGCAAACCTTGTTTCCGATTGAAATAATTACGGTGATAGCCGTGTCCCCCAACGGAAGGGCTAGAAATGTTGGCGTGGAGGAGGCTTCGGGAGATTATTATGTTTTTATCGATGATGATGTGGCGCTTGGCGATGAAACAGTCCTTGAAAAACTAATTAGACCTTTTATTGAAAGAGACGATGTTGGAATGACAGGACCATCTCAGCTGATTCCAGAAAATTCTAACAGATTTCAGAGAGCGGCGGCTGAACAGATTCCCAGATCAGTGTTTCCTGTCCAGAAAGAACTTGTTGACAGCGATATGGTGAGCCACATGTGCCTTGCCATACCCGCAAAATTGTTCAAGGATATTGGTTGGGAGAATCCAGATATTATTTCGGGTACCGACCCGGATCTGCGCCATAGGGTTAGGGAGGCTGGGTTGAGAGTATGTGTTGTCCCACAGTGTTGGGCATACCATCCAATGCCGGAGAATTTTTCTAAACTGATAAAGCTTGCGTTCATTAAGGGCAAAAACTCCGCTTTGACTAGAAAAACGCATCCGCATCTGGTTTTGGATCTTGACGCTGGTAACAGAAAAAGCTTTCCAGCTAAAAGAGGTTTTGTATATCGTATTGCGAGATTTTGTGTCTCTATTCTAAAGTCTTTAATCTGTATGAGACTATATTTTGCCTCATATCTGATATCCTATGCCGTCGGGAATCTATGTGTTTTTTTGGGTAGACCAGGTAATAAAAATACAAATATCAATCTTAAAACATCATGAAAAAGATTGAAACAGCTTGGATCGAGACTGGGCGCGGATTATATGGAGGTCAGATCTATAACAGTATCGCCAGGAAGGCTATTGAGCCTTTTTGCAATGTTGAACATATTTTAGTTCGGAATAAAATTTTACCCGGCTCGATATTGGGCAATATTGAAATATTATCAAGACTTATGATGCTTGCCGGCCAAAGGGATGTATGGATAAGAGAAATACCGGCGCTAATTACAATGAACAAAAAAAGAACAAAAGGAGCTCAGGTAGCTTTGATACATCATGACGATTTTTCTGGATATAATAGCTTAAAAAGATTCGCTCTTGCAAAATTATGGAAGAAGGGTTTGGAAAATCTGAAAAATTGCGATCAGATAGTGACAGTATCAGAGTTCTGGAGGGATTACTATCAGAGTAGGGGACTCAAAAATTTAAATGTGATATACAATGCTTTCAATATGGAAGATTATGATATATCGGAAGATTCTGCCCTCGATTTCGCCAGAAAATATGATTTGGCAGATAAACCGATTGTTTACATAGGAAACTGCCAGAAAGCAAAGGGAGTTCTAGAGTCCTATCAGGCATTGAAAGATTTGGATGTTCATCTTGTCTCCTCAGGGTTGCCGCTTCTAAGAACTCCTGCACGAAATCTACTTATTGAATATCAGGATTATTTGAAACTCTTGAAGGCCGCCAGCGTAGTGGTGGCGATGTCTAAATTTGACGAGGGATGGTGCAGGACCGCCCATGAGGCTATGTTGCTGAAAACCCCTGTAGTTGGCTCCGGGCGAGGGGGAATGAAAGAACTCCTAAATGGCGGAGGACAGACGGTATGTTCTGATTTCAGGGATCTCAAAAAGATCGTCATGTCTATATTGGAATCAGATCAAAAGGCTTTTGAAATGGGACAAAGCGGATATGGTTTTGCAAGAAAATTTACAATAAGCAGGATGTCTTCCGGATGGAAGGAAGTCATGGAAAAAACGGTTTCATGTAATGCTTGAAAATCTAAACATCAGCTTAAATATTTTTCCTGCGATTTTCGCAAATTTAATTTTCTTTTTGACTTCTTTCTTTGTTGGTCGGATATTTTTTCCGAAACTCGTTTGCAGAAGGCA
This sequence comes from uncultured Lentisphaera sp., assembly GCA_964638335.1. Taxonomy (GTDB): domain Bacteria; phylum Verrucomicrobiota; class Lentisphaeria; order Victivallales; family GWF2-50-93; genus DYMC01. The sequence continues at coordinate 2,317 of CAZXAC010000059.1, forward strand.
TATAACAGGGTCGCTCTTGTCAGTAATGCTTGGCATGAATATTCTATGCCTTTTAGGCCTTTTGCTTGGCAGAGATTTTGATTCGAAGCTTCCAGTGCTTGCTTGTCTGCTTTTGTTTTTTGCGATTTTCGCAATTGGATTTTACAGCTTTAAGGTCTGGAGGCTGCGGCTCGATTGTGGTATGATTCCAATCTTTGCAATATGCCTGCTGGTGTTTGGAAGAACTATCTGCCCCCCGACTTCGTGGGATGAACTAACTTATCAGCTCGCTATTCCCATGCGGTGGCTTTCGGGGAGGGGAGATGAAATATTCGCTGATAACCCATACTCAGCCTTTCCTTCTCTTTCCGGGATCGCATTCAGAATTCTAATGTCTAATGGAGGTCTGCTTGCTCCACGCGTATGCGTACTTGTTCTTTTCGTGATAAGCGCATTGTCCCTGAATCGAATAATTTCCGTTTCTTGCGGGAAATTCGCGAAAATCGCATTGATGACAGCTTTTTGCGCGTCTTTCCCGATACTGATGATATCGGCTTCAGCATATTCGGATATTTTTATACTTTCGAATTTCGCAGTAGCGGTGCTTGTGGCGCAGGAGAAGGAGTGGATAGCTGATAAGGGGGAATTTATTAGTCTTGGTATTGTTTGCGGTATTTTAGCCGGAGCGGCGGCATCGGTAAAACTCACTGGATTGATAATCATACCAGCGGTCTTATTGCTATTGCTTTCAAACAGGGCTCCGTTGTGGAGAAATATAGTCACACCTTTGTTTTTCCTAGTTGCAGTTTTTATTTTTGCGGGCGCATTTTACGCAAGATCCTTACTTATTACAGGGAATCCTTTTTATCCCTATTTCTCTTGGCTTTTCAGTTCAGACCCGGCGATTCTGGAAATGAGCCGATATCATCATGCTATCGGCTCCGAAAAATATGGGATTCTAGGAATTAGGGAGTTTTTCCTGACTCCGCTGCTTATTAGTTTGGGAATAGGACCATTTGACGGTCTTTTAGGATATCAATATGCGATAATCGTAATTTCTTCAATTATAGTTGGGTGGCATCTTTGCAGGGAAAGGACTTTCTTTAAATTCAGATTCCAGGTCTTGATTGTAGCTGTTCTATGTTATCTTTTCTGGTTCATATCATCCAGACAAGTTCGCTTCGTGGCACCTGCGATTTTCGCAACCACCATCGTTGCGGTCGCGCTTATAAAACGAATAAAGATTCAGAAGAGCTTGCTCATCGTTATGCTCGCCCTAACGATTGTGTCGATTCCTAGAAGGTTCATTTCTGATTGTCTAATATCCTGGAAGACGGCTGTCGGTATAATAGACAAAGAACATTACACGTATGCGTCCACTGGACCTGGATATCTGAAGGCCTGCAAAGTTATACATGGAGAAAAAGTTGTTAATAAAAGGGTTATGTTGTTATTTGAAAATCGTGGTCTTTACATTCCGGCCGACTACTTGATAGCGACACCTTTCTTTCAGTCAGAGATTTTTACGCCACCTGAGAATGTAGAGATGCAGGATGTCATAAATCTGATGAGAGAACAAAAGATATCCCATGTTTTGGTAGGATTAAGTTTACACGACCCTGACCGTCTCCCGAAATATCTTGATCGTTCAGAAAAGATAGCCAAACTTATTGGCTCCATGTACGAGAAAGGACTTTTGATTAGGATCTGGGATGAAGAAGGTTTTGCTATTTTCAGGGTTGAATGGGATAATACTGAGTTGCGTTCAAATAGATAGTAAACCCGCCTAGGCGGGTAAAGATTGCGAAATATTCAGATGCGGAACTGGGAGGCGAAATTCTGCCGCTACTAAGAGTAACGGCGGGATTTCGAATGCAACTCAGTATAGGATTGATGCTGGATAATATATCACTCGAATCGATATAACCGTTTACTCAGAAGTGGCTGAAACGGGTTGTTGCGATACTATTTGCTCAGTGAGTCTGCGCGGAAGGCGTGATATTGAGCAGCGTCTTATAAGTTCTTCTTTGGTGAATATTCTTTTCCCTGATTTCACGTCATCTATATTGTAAAATAAATGCCCTTTTTCCACTTTTGCTTTATCCTGTTGGATTTTCATTGCTACCGGAAGTATGCCCGGTATCCTGTTTGCCTGTGTAATAAAGCATAGTTCCCAAGTCCGTTTCGCGGCTTGAATGGGGAGAATTATTTTGTGGAAGATTTCTTCCCTTCCAGAAATATCTTCGATATTTGCGAGAGATTCCCCAGTAAGCGATTTTCTTATCAGTACAGTTTCGTTTTTTAATTTATGCATGAAACAAAACTTGCTTTCAGAGAATATTTTGCAACTTTGATTTTCCCATCTTTTATGTATGCCCTTCGCCTCAAATTGCAATATCTTTGTCCAGAGAAGCTGGGCTTCATATAGGTCGGTTACAATTTTACTTTCAATCAAAAATTCGGATGCCTCTTTATCATTGATTTCGCCTCTGAGGGAACCGAGTATCTGTCCTATGTTAAATTTGTCCGCTTCCGACAGAGATTTTTTCGTTCCTATCCCATAAGCGTCAACTATTGCAAATTTTGTCATTTCCGGATTGAATAGCAGATTTCCTAAGTGGAGGTCTTTGTGGCGTATTTTTTTTTCTATAAGGAGTTCTGCGAATTTCGCAAGAGCTGATAAAAATGCTTTCTTAAGTTTTGCTTCAGAAGACGCTTTTGAGAACCAGAAACTTCTGGCATTTGTGAATCTGTCTAAATTTTTTGTTATAAGAATGGACTGAGATTTGTTTTTTGCCCATCCCAGCACTTGTACAGATTCCACCCCTTTTTGTTCTAGCATTTGGAGGGACTTGTATTCACTTTTCGCCTTAGGGCAGAGCATGAAACGCAGTTTGTCAAATTTCCTCACCGGATGATTATACTTTATGAAATATGTTCCAGTGCTCCATACGGATCTTACTGAATTGGTTTTTATAAGTTTGGATACGCCGTCGGGATTTTTTGTGAAACTTGAAAGTAGTTGTTGACCTTGAGGATCGAGTCCATGCCAAACCCATCCCATGCATTCGTTTTTTTTCTCTTCGTTTACTTCAGGCCGCATATTGCTGTCACGCTTTTTTCTGGTATTATCTGGAATGTTTTTGATAATGAAAGTCCATGATCTTCCATCTTGAGAGCGTTGAAGAAGATTTTCTGATTAGACAGGTGAAAATCCCCGAAACCTGGGCTGAAGCGAGAATCTTTCATTGAAAGACCAATCTTTTTTGCCGATGCTGAAGCTGCGCTTTGCACTTGTTCTAGTGCCGCATCAGCGATTTCTGAGGCTGCGGCATCAAGGATCAACGCCTCCGTAACTTTGGATGTATGTATGTCGGCTTCTATTTCATTTACTATTTTCCCGCCAGTTGTGGCGAAGATCAATGCTACATACCGGCATCCTGAGAGGAATTTCGCAATGCTTAAACTTTTTATTTGGATTTTTTCTTCCAGCAGTATTTTGTCTTTTACAATTGATTCTATCTTTAGAAATCTGAAAGCCCCAGAACATTCGGAATTCGAAAGGGCCACAGCCATGTTTTCCTCTATCATCTTAAGCGTGTGATTGTCCGGGTGGTCATCTTTATCATAACCGAGCCTTCTCATTATCCAAGTGTATGGTATATCGAGATGGATATTGTCTATGGAATGAATTTTAGAATCTACTTTCATTTATTATTCGTCCTTTCTGTAATATTTTGCTTCCCTTTTGGAGAGCCTGTTCTCATCTATCATCGTCTTTATTTTCCTGATATCTGCCGTCCTTGTCTGGCCCGGTATTGGATCGTCAGATTCCTCTATAAACAACTTCTCTCGCTTTGATCCAGGCTTTGCAACTTTATCGGTTATTTTACTCGAATCAGCAAAGATATTGATACATATATAGGCGAAAACCAAAAGAATCAAAGCCCCATAGATAAACTTTTTAATAATTCCTGATTTTGGTTCAACTGTTGTTGTTTTATTCATGTCTGGTATATTTCTGCAAGTTCCGCAGTTTAGACAATCGAATCTTTTGCCATTGTCCAAGAGGAATGGGCACCTAGTATATATGTTTTGAGGAAGTTTCTTTCTAAGGAGCGAGATGATAGACAGCAACGATAAGAAGGCGCCGGAAGGGCAGAAGACCCTGCACCAAAGCCTAGGGGAGAATATTGAGATTATCAATGCGGAAATTCCGATGATGAACGAAGCCGAAAGATTCGGTTTAAGCGTGAAGAAGGTGATCAATGGATCGAATCCAGTCGCATAAGAAACTCCACGGAACATGCCTGCGATTACAATCAATGACAGCAGTATGTATTTCAATAAATAAAAATTCCCAACGTAGAATGCGGAATAAACGGTTTTCCTCCTGAAAACTTTTCGGACAAAAATATGAATAAGTTCCTGGACTGCTCCGAATGGACAGAACCAACCGCAATGGAAATTCCCGAATATAATTACGGATGCGATTATCAGAATACCATAGAAAGAATAGTGCGGAGGGTGGAGGATGATATTCAAGACGTCTTTTGATGAAAATTGCATATTCATGATAATCCCAGAGAACAGAGCAGAAGATATTAGAATGAGAATCCGTGTCCTGGCTCGCAATTTGAAACTCGCGTATAAACTAATCAGGAGGAAAATCAGTACGGTCAACAAAACCTTATATTGTTGATATGACTTTATGTCTGATATGTTTTTTGACTGTTTGTCTAGAATCGAGTAAAATTTCTCTCCCGCTAAAAATATGCTATTTTTTACCGCTATGGAACTGTGAGTTGCTCCCGAAACCGAATCTATGTCGTCTAAATTCTCGGTCGTATCTATTCTCAAACCTTTCAGCGATGAGTACTCGCTTAAGACTTCGTCCAAATATTCTTTTGTCTCAGAGTGTTTTATAATTTCGAAAGCCACAAGCCTACGTTTTGTGTCAGCGAAGGTCGCAATTTCAACTGGACCTTGATGTCCTCGGATTTTTTTTGCGAAATCCGCAGAATTGAATATCCTGCCAACGAATTCTCCATTTTCTGAAAAGACATTGTAAAAGAAAATGTCATTTCCCATGTTTTGGATTTTTATCTTTTCGAATCTTGAATGATTGGAGAGTCTTTTTAAGACCGTTTCTGATATTTTTTCTGAAGACGTCTTGAAAATATAGTTTTGCAAGTTGAAAATATTATATAGGACGGCGGAAGAAAATGTTGCGCAGAATAGAATATAAAGGATGAATCTCTTTTGATCTTTTTTGATGGGAATTCCCATCCTTCCAGTATATTGGATTATTGCACATAATACCATTGAACCCAAAGACAGCAGGCTTAAGAATAATATGCAGTTTTTTACTCCTGATAGCGGGATAATCATAAGGCCTGACAGGAGTGTTGCCATGGCGGCGCCGGAATTATCTGACAACATTAGTGATGATGCGACTGGGGTTTGAATGGTAGAGTCATTTTCGCAGCTTGATGCCGCCGCAGCGAAAGTGAAACCGTTGATAAAGCCGGAAAGAAAAAACAAGATTGCAAAAGCTGTCGTCGAGATGATTTTTTCCGAACTTAGAGCCAATATTGCCACAAATACAAAATTTACAGATAGGATCATCATAAACTGTGCTGTGTTTTTGTGGAAGAGCTGATTTTTGATCTTGCTTTGGATGAGGTTGCCTAAGTATATTCCGAGCATGAACATTGAACTTACAAGACCAAACCATACGTATATGGAGCCAATAGCTACTTGGAAAAGATACATCAGCAATATTACGCTCGTCATTCCATTGAAACCGGATGAAAACACTAGGAGTTTCGGGAGATTCTGGATTTTATCTGCCACCTTTCGTGATCTAGCAATAAAAATTATCATAGTCGCCATGGATATGATAAGAGGAACATTGAAAATAAAATTTCTTATTTGGAAGAGATTCAGAAGTACGGAGGGTTTTGTTGAAGACTTCTTGAGAAAAACAAGCAATGATGGAAACGAGAGTACTGGGTCGGAGTCTGAGCTTAATGGGGTTTGTATTTTTCTCTCAATCTCATCATAAGCTTCTTGCGCGAATTTCGCACGATCTTCGGAATATAGTGTGTTGATGAATTCCGGAATCAACTGCGTGCCATTGGCGACCGCTTCATTAAGGTTTGACAGCATCTCATCTGTGTTTTCCGGTAATAATGAGTTTGACGCTATAAAAAAACTATTTTCTCCGGCGACAATACGTAGATACGCGAAATTTTGCAATATTGTTTTTCTAAGGATGGCTCCGGTAAATGCGGACTCCTCTCCTAGAAAATTCTCTCCCGATTGGAATGCGAAAATTACTACCGCGCCTTGTGATAGGGATTTCTTTAGTGTCGACATAAATTCTTTCGAGCATAGCCTAGAGGCGGAAGGGTGCTCCAATCCCTCCAGTGATATAAATGCCAAGTCAAGATCCGATTGTTTACGTTGAGATAGGAAGGCCCTTACGTCTTGATCTGGAATTGATAAGTTGTGGTATTTTTTTTTGTATCCTAGTTCATTTGAAATTATTTCAATGGCCTTTTCCGCGTATATCCTGTCATTTGGAAAAGCGAAGGTTTCCGCGCTTTCAGAGAATTTTCCTGCTAACGATATTCCGCCGCCGGCTACAAGAATTTTTTTATAGGCGGGTTTTTGAGCGTAAGCGACGGACAGGGTGGGTAGGCTTTCTTCGTCGGCAGGGAAACTCTCGTACGCGCCATGGTCTTTGGTAAATATGATTTGACCGTGGTAATTCCCAAAAGAGTATTCGGCTTGTTCAGTTCGAAATGACTTGATATAATTTTCTTCCGGAACTATGCGTCCCCATTTTTTTCTGGCGATATGTTCTGATATTTTTATTTCGTATCCGCTTATAACAGTGAAAAGAAGTAAGGCTGGGATGATTAACGCTATGAAGCGGGCCCTTGACTTTAAAGCGAATGGGCAGGCTATGCTTATGGGCAGGGATGCTATTATAGCCAGAGTGCAGGAGTTAATCCCAAGGTAAAATAGGATAGTTGAAGCAAATCCTCCAATAAACGCTCCGGCAGCTTCCGCCCTGTGTGTGACGGATGTAGGCTTATTTCTGTCTTCGGCTATCCAGTCAGATGCGGATTGAAAGAAAATTGAGGTTAGGATGCTTATGGGAGAATTTAGGATTAAGACGAAAAAAAGCGTTTCTATAGAATTCAATTCCTGGTATTGCTTGAGTCCGATAATGTCCCGAAATTTAAAGAAGAGAAAAAATTGCAGTATGAATGCTGGTATGTAGGCGATAAAACATAGCGGGGCAATTTTTCTGATGGAACTTCTTAAAAAAGCTATATTTATAACGGTGAAAGATGATATGGATGTCCAGAAGAGCCATGAGAAAAAGAATAGGGCCACTGATATTACACCGGAATCAAAGGAGGCTATAAATTCTCTAAATACGATAGCCTGAGCCACCATCGAAAATAAACCGATTGAAAAAACAATGAAAGTTTTTGACACGTTCATTTAAACCTGAATTTTTATTTCTTTTCTCCGAAGACTTCCGCTTGAAATGTTTTGTATTTACATCCGTCCTTCCAGGCATCTTTTTGCAAGCCTGCCTTTTCTGATAGACTTTCTAGAGTCTCTTTCAGTGTCCAATTCTGTTCCGGAGCGACTTGTGGGAGAAATAGAGCCCTGTTGAGTCCCTTCGAAAGTATTATTCCGTCCCTTCCGAGAACGATTTCATTATAGGACGAGATTCCTTTCGGTTCTGTGAGAGCTGATATCTCAATATGTATTTTTTCGAACTCATCCTTTGATAAAGGATGGAAACGCCAGTCATTAAATGCAGATTGGATTGAATATTTAATGACAGACATATATAGGGGTTGGGATGGAAATATTTCTCCTACGCAACCGCGCAGATCTTGATTAATTTTCAGGGTGACGAAGGCGGCTCTTCTACGCTTTGTTTTCTCAGTGGGGACAAGTCCGAGTTCCTCTATTGTTGGTTCTCTTTTGTTTTTTAACACAAATTTTATTGTTTTTCTTGAGAGGGAGAGAAGAAATGTTTTATCGTTCTCATCCAATTTGTCTGGCGAAAGATTCTTGTTCAAAGCGACGGTGTTGTCTTTTAATGTCGCAGAATCTTTAAGGGAGGTCAAGCCTTGGTCGGATTTTTTAGTAGGATCGAACAATACGGCGGATATGTAGCTTACTCTGTCATTCTGGTTGCCAGTAACTACGGAAGAGTCGCTGTAATCAATAAGGGATATTTTCATTTTATCCCCTTTGGCGTAAGTCAGTATTATTAAGGGAACAGCGCCACATATTGTCGCTCCAGATTCATCAATGAATCGTTTTAATCCGCTTGGATTATTGGAGCTTATGAAATCGAAAGCCTTCATGTCTGTGGATCGGATGTTTTCCGCGATATTATCCTTAAAAGGCGTATAGCCGAAGTTTTGACCGTAATGGATAAAATCGGAGCTTACAACTAGAAGGGTCTCATTGTCCCATATTGTTGCGAGTTTTTCTCCTGCCTCCTTCATTTTTTTTTCGGATAGTTGTCCCACGATCAGAAGCAGTATTTGCGAATCGGGAAGGAGGTGTTGGATGAGAGGAATTTCGATTTGGACGCTGTGTTCGCCTCCTAGGGCATCAGGGATGTCTTTGAATATTTCAGACGACGCGATCAGCTTTTCTCCCTTATCTTTATCTATGATAGTCTTTCCTATTGGGGAGGAGTAAGAAGTTATGAGTGGGACGCTAATAGTATCTTTCATGGGATATCTGTGGCTGGGGCCCATTACTATTACCGTTTTGTATTTTTGTTTGAGTGTTTTTAGCGCTTTCATAGCGGTATTACCTGAGTAAATGTATCCTGCGTGGGGCAGGATTAGCGCGCGTATTTCACCATCTATAGGAATTTCCGTGACATTCGCAAGTTCTTTGATGACGGCGGAAAGTTTTTCCTTGTCGGGAGTGTGCCATATCCCCGATATGTCTGAAAGGAAATCTTCTGAACATATTGATGGAAGTGCGTACAGCGATAAGATAATAAACGCAAGAAGCCGAAGAATTTTCTTCATGGGACCCTCCGTGGAGGAATAAGATTTTGAGTTCCTTAATTTAGTTTTTAGAGTGAATTTTTCAATATAAGAACTAGGGTATGGGCGATTTTTATCAACAATCTTAAAACTGCGGGATGTGATATGAAAGTAGTAATAAATGGTATTGAGACTGGTGATGCGGCCTGCGCCGAAAGGATTGAGGCAATGCGTCGGGAGAGTCCATGGTTTTCCGAAGAGGATTTAAAAAAAAAGATGTTAGACGACTTGGTCCGCCATACTCTCGTTCGTTTAGAGGCTAGGAAGAGATTCGGGGAGTTGTCTGATGGATCGATATCTATGGAACTGGATAGAATCAAAAAGAGCTATCCTTCTGAGGAGGATTTTCGCCAGATGTGTTTACGTTCGGGGGTTACGGAAGAAGACATAAAGGAGGATCTGAAGGATTCCCATAGGATAAAGCTACTGATTAATGATTTAGCTAAGAATATCCCACCGCCTCCACCGCAGGTAGTAGATGAGTATTACAGAAGAGACAATGAAATTTCGATTCATCCAATGGAAGTGCATGCTGCCCATATAGTTAAGAAGCCTGATCCTAGGTCTCCAATGAAGACGTTTAATGAGATGGTGGAAATAAGGAAAAAACTTCTTGATGGAGCTGATTTCGCCGATTTAGCTGAAAAGCATTCATCATGCAGGGAAAAAGGAGGAGACCTAGGGTACTTTTCTCCCGGAAAGATGGTGGAGGAATTTGAAATTGTTGTTTTCTCAATGAAAAAAGGTGAGATCTCGCCAGTATTTAGGACCCCATTTGGATATCATATAGTGAAGGTGTATGACGTGAAGCCTGCCCGCAAGATGAGTCTTGATGAATGTTCTGTGGCGATAGAGACGAGGATTGCTCAGAAGGCCCGTGAGCATGCTGTTGAGGAATGGGTGAAGAAGGAAAAGGCTAATTCCAAAATAACAATAACCGAATGAAGAATTTCTCCCTTCTAATTAAGCCGGCGTCTTTCAGATGTAATCTCAAGTGCGACTATTGTTTCTATCTTGGGAAGGAGGAGATTTTTAAAGATTCCAAGCTAATGAGTGAAAAGATACTTGAAAG
>CAZXAC010000060.1:0-12451 GCA_964638335.1 uncultured Lentisphaera sp.
TGAAGGATTGCACCGGCCACCGAGATCCCCGAAGAAAGGATCCTACAACCAAATCCATCCAGAGAGGCTTCCTTGAAATGATTCTTAAGAAGTTCCTCGGCGGTTTCAATTGAAAATATACCATCATCCAAAGACGTCCAAAGCAGTTTAGTCGGCATTTTTTTTAATCTAGATTCTTCATTTTTCCCCAAGAACGATGTTGGGATGATACATTCTGGAGCCTTTAGCCTCTGAAGTTCATTTTCGACATCTTCTATTTTTCCCAGCTCCGTCGTCCTAAATTCTCCCGTGCTTATGTCGAGGGACGCAAGCCCAAAAATGCCATTATTTAGACATAAGGATGCAAGAAAATTATTTTGTCCTGGAGCAAGAACGGAACCTTCAATTATGGTACCGGGAGTTATTATCCTTGTAACCGCTCTTTTCACTATCCCCTTGGCCAACTTAGGGTCCTCCATCTGTTCTGCAACAGCAACCTTCACCCCGGCTTCCAAAAGTCTTAGCAAATATGAATCCAAGGCATGATATGGGACTCCGCACATGGGAACTCCGGCACGCTTCGTAAGAACAACCTCAAGAAGAGGAGCCGCCTTTACTGCATCTTCGAAAAAAACTTCATAAAAGTCTCCCATCCTAAAAAGCAGTATGCAATCTTTTGGTATATCCTTCTTCGCTGAAATATACTGCCGCATCATCGGCGTAATTTTATTGTCAACAAGATCCTGCACTTTAAATTCCGTTTAGATTAAGAAAACCTTAATATAACTCCTTATTTTTGATTTTTAGCGTATTTGGAGTATTTTAACTTAGGATTTGGAGGTTTTATGATAGTAAGCTCTCTTACTATAATGTCGGTCGTGATAAATTTTCTTGTCATACTAATTATTCTCCTAAAGATAAATCGTCACATGGATCGGATGGACAATACGCTGGGTTTTCTCGAAAAAAAAATAAAGGAGGAGGATGTTTTTGTTGTGAAAACCAATCAAACTGTTGAACGAATAGAGAGAGAGAGATCAAGGATATTGAAGGTGACATAGAATGGAAAGGATGACTCCTTTCTTGCTTTTCCGCAAAAAAGCCGTATAATCTTCCGAAATTTCTAAACAGAATGAAAATAATACTTCTCCTTATCATATCGAATATATTCATGACTTTTGCTTGGTATGGGCATTTAAAACACAAAAGCGCCCCCTTGTGGATTGCAGTTTTCGCAAGCTGGAGTATAGCATTTTTTGAGTACTGTTTCCAAGTTCCAGCGAACAGAATGGGGCATGGCCAATTTACCGCCGCACAACTAAAAACGATTCAGGAAGTCATAACTCTTGTGGTATTTTGCGCCTTCTCCGTCCTATACTTGAAGGAGGAGTTCAAATGGAATTATCTTGCTGGTTTTTTCTGCATAATTCTTGCCGTGTTCTTCGTATTCAAGAAATGGTAAAAAACAACAAGCTCACTTTGTGTTGGAGCCGGCTTCCTTCTGACGAAAAAGAGCCAAAGCGATAAAAGACAGGAAAGATACGCACGCGGCTGAATATGCGCCGGCAAGAATTATGTATGTTAATGGGATTATGCGGCGACTGGCAAGCGAATCAACCAACCAAAACAATTGCCAGTTGGGCAGTATCGCGTATAAAAATGCGGATAAAGAAAAGGTATTTGCCGCGGAGCCGAAGAAATAGTCCGAAATCAGCCCACATAAAAATATTATAGATACAACTGTAAGATTCGCTACCATCTCAAGCCGAGTAGAAAGAGCAACGGTAAGGGCAACCATTATCCATATCGCAAACATAAGCAAAAGAAATATCGGAACTATCATCGAAAGCATTATCTCATTTTCATCTGCCATCTCAGGAACTCGCGGCATGGAATATAAAATTACCGTCGCAGATACTATCAAAGCAAGAATGGCAAAAGATGCGGAAGATGAAAATGCCCTGGCATTAAGATAATTCCTAATAGCACCGTAAAGGGACCCCAATCCTATTAAAACAAAATATAGGGAAAAGAGTTTATAGTTTAACTCAAATTGATCGCTGGCCACGCGAATAGCTATGAGAATTGCGGCCTCACATGATAGGACAAAAACCGCCATAGCCGCCATTATGCCGGCTATCTTCGCAAAAATAAAAGACGTACGTGAAACAGGCTTTGACAGAAGCAACAAGACGGTTCCATTTTTCATCTCCCTTGTTACCGTATGACCAGCACAAAGGACTGAACACAATAAACCAAAAACAAGAGTCGTGGAAAGCCCCGTATCGGCGACAAGTTTTATTTGTTCCCTAAAAACAAAAAGAGCCACCATCGGAGAAAATCCAATGATGATAAGGGCCGATAAGAGGAGAAGATAGAATATCGGTTCGCGGAGAGATTCCCTCAAGGTGTTTTTTGCTATCTGGTAGAAGGTCATATTTCACTTTATATCTTTTTGGACAATATCACCAGGACGCGTCATCATGCCGGGCCATATTTTCCTTCCTGGGTATATGCTTGTATGTATCCCCGTGTGTACGTCATCACCAATAATAGTTCCAAATTTTCTTCTACCGGTGTCCATTAGCTCTCCATCTACATCCGATCTGTGATTTTTCCCGTCATGCCTGAAATTTGCGGTTATTGTTCCGGCTCCTATGTTCGTATTGAATCCTATAACCGAATCTCCTATATAGCTAAGATGCCCAACGGAAACCTTCTCCATCAGTATACTATTTTTTATCTCGACCGCCTGACCTACATGGCATCCATCACCTATATAACTGAAACCTCTTATATAGCAGTTAGGACCTATCTTGCAATTTTCCCCTATTATTACATTTCCCTCTATAAAAACACCTGGAAGCAGTTGCGCGCTTTTGGCTATCCTAACTTTACCTTCAATGTTTATTCCGTTGCGGATTTCGCAAAGAATTTCGCTTTTTTCCATTTTGGACATTAAACTTTCGTTGATAAAAAGAAAATCCCAAGGGTATCTTATTACCCTGCTATCACTGTCGCATTCGAATTTTTCCGCATCTGGCTGGGGATTATTTGAATCCACTTGAGAGGACCAGCACACTGGAAGACCTTCTTTGGTACAAAAAACAGAAAACCCTTTAGTTTTTGCGATTTTCGCAAGTAGCGCATCAGACGGGTAAAAGTCTTCCCTAGAGCAAATTGCATCAAAATTAAGGGTCTCAAGGCGCCTTTTTAAGATGTCAGAGTATTTTTCTCCGGCAATTTTAAGGTCTGAAATCTTGCGCCCAATATTGAGCGGATGCAAAGTCTTTTTTTCTCCGATGTTTATGATTTTTAGCTTCATCATGTAAGCTCTCTTTTTATTACACTATTTATTTTATCCATCCACCCCTCAACCTTTCTGTCCGATGATGCTTCTATTAATGTCCTTATTTTATTTTCAGTCCCCGAATATCTTACAATAATTCTACCATCCTTGCCAAGGTCTTTTTCGCATTTTTTAATTTCTTCCGCAAGAGAAGGAATTTTCTCTATCGGGATTTTCTCTTTCACATCAACGCTAGTAAGTTTTTGTGGAAACTCCTTCATAAAATTTGTCAATTCGTGCAAAGCCTTTCCCTTGGATATCATCAAGTTCATTACATGCAATGCGGAAATAATTCCGTCACCGGTTGTAGCGTAATCCATAAATATCAAATGCCCGGACTGCTCTCCGCCGAGATTGAGTTGTTGCGCACGCATTTTCTCTATCACGTAGCGGTCGCCCACGTCAGAGATTTCCACGCTTATCCCTGCTTTGTTTAAGGCATCTATAAGTCCAAGATTGCTCATGGTGGTCACCACTACTGTGTTTCTTGACAGTTTTTTCCTTTCCGCAAAATCCATAGCACAAATTCCAAGTATCTTATCTCCGTTTACTATCCGACCCTTCGCGTCACAGAATATCACCCTGTCGGCATCTCCATCAAGAGCTATCCCAACGTCTGATCCCGTTTTCAGTACTTCATCCCGGAGGGCTTCCGTATGAGTGGCACCGCAATTTTCGTTTATATTGAAACCATCCGGAGAAACTCCTATCGTCTTTACCGTCGCTCCAAGTTCCCTGAATATCAGAGGGGCTAGAAAATATGCGGCTCCGTTCGCACAATCTAAAACAATTTTCAGACCTTTAAGATCCCGATTTTTTATCGAACTTTTTGCAAATTCTATATATCTTCCTCTGGCGTCTTCTATTCTATATGCCTTGCCAAGCAAATGCGTGCCTATGTGTTCGCTTGTTATTTCTCCGCCAAGTACATGAGTTTCTATATCGAGCTCAATTTCATCAGGAAGTTTAAATCCATCAGACGAAAAAACCTTTATTCCGTTGTCGTCGCTAGGATTGTGAGATGCCGTTATCATTATCCCACATTTTGCACACATTGATTTTGTCAAATGCGCAACTGCTGGCGTAGGCATTGGGCCAACCGCGAAAACATCCATGCCCATGCTCACTATTCCGCTTGTCAAGGCAGTTTCTATCATGTACCCTGAAAGCCTTGTGTCCTTGCCAATCACAGCCCTCGCAGAACCATGTCCTTGCGCGGAAAAAACATGCGCTATGGCCTTTCCAACCTGAAGAGCAACTTCCGGGGTTATTGGATATGTATTAGCTTTCCCTCTGATTCCGTCGGTTCCGAAAAGTTCCCGCATTGGTTCCCCATTTTTTTATATCGAGTCCGCCAAAACGGACATTGGAAAATAGAACATAACCCGAGGAATCTAGAACCTAACTGTTAAAAATTCAAATATTTGGAGTAAAAACATCTAAAAATGTGTTTTTTGAAAATAGCCCTCAAAAAAAATCTATTGGGACATTACAGATTCGGATCTTTTAATATCCGCGGGAACGTTTTCTGTATCCGTTTTTTCGTTGTTTTCACCCAGTTTTCCCTCAAAAATCTTCCGACATGTTTCCTTAAATTTCTTCATTTCGTTCTTGGCCGCATACGGTTGAACATATCTAAACTTCTTACCTTCATAATTTCGCATTATTACATCATGTTCTCCAATTTTCTGCACATACTCCGGCAATATTGGGATCTTTCCTCCTCCATCTGGAGCATCTATCACAAAATGCGGAACCGCGAGACCCGATGTCCACCCCCCTGAGTTTTTCAATTATCTCCAGACCTTTCTGCAAAGAAGTCCTAAGGTGCTCCGTACCTTGGACCATATCAGCCTGGTAAATGTAGTACGGACGCACCCTTGCTTTGAGCAATTTATGCATAAGCTCCTTCATTACAATCGGATCATCATTAACCCCTTTTAGCAGAACAGTCTGATTCCCAAGCGGAATACCGGCGTCTGCTATTTTCGCGAGGGCAGAAAGCGCCGGCCCATTGAGTTCATCAGGATGATTGAAATGAACATTTATATAAAGTGGATGATATTTTTTTAGCATCTTTACCAATTTCGCCGTTACCCTCTGTGGAAGGAAACATGGCATTCTTGTTCCCAACCGAATTATCTCTATGTGTGGAATCCTTCTTAAATTGGAAAGAATCCTCTCAACGACATTGTCGTCCAACATGAGAGGATCTCCTCCGGAGACTATAACATCCCTGATCTCCGTATGCTTCATTATATATTCAAATCCTTCCTCCAGGAAGGAAATGCTTATTTTCCCTGGGTCTCCTACTTTTCTACTGCGAGTACAAAAACGGCAATAAGAGGCACAAAAAGGTGAAACCAGAAACAGGCATCTGTCAGGATAACGATGAACTATGTTCCTTACCGGAGAATCATTGTCTTCGGCAAGGGGATCTTTCTTCAAACCATGCTCTTCCATTTCTCTCTCATCTGGAATTATCTGCCTGTATATGGGATCGTTCTTTTCCTTTATGAGGGAGTAATAGTGCCTGGTAACGCGCATCCCCAACCTTTCCTCGAGGTTTTTTAATTTTTCGCGGTCAAGCCCAAACCGTTTTGCTATCTCATCTGCTCCAACGCTGTCTTCAAGCAGCAGTTTTTTCCATTTTTCCATTGCCGCCCTCCCTTAGCTTGTAATTTTTTGAAATTCTTTTTATGAAAATTATTTTGTCATCACCCTTCTTGTAAAAATCCTTTATTACCGCACCTATTCTGTAAAGCTTTGCGAGGTAAAATTTACGAGTTTCCTTGTATCTTTTTGTGGACGACGTTTCTACAATTATCATCTTGCCTCCCAATACTGCTATTTTACTCTCCGCAAAACGAAGAAGCTTCCCTCCAAGCCCTCGACCTTGCAGCGAAGGATCTACAGCTATCCAATATATATCGTAGGTATTTTCCGTACACGGAGTAGGTCCATAGCAGACATATCCAGCAAGCGTTCCATCTGATATTTCAGCCACATATATTCTGTAATCTCCTTGGCATGCGTTTTTTAAGTAGGAATCCATCAACTCGGCTGCTATTTTTATTTCCTGTCTCGAAAACATCGCAGTCCTTTTAAGCAATTTCAGAAGTCCAAGTTTGTCACTGGTCTTCATTTTTCTTATTTTTATATTATTCATTTTTTCTCCTCATTGCGATATCTATCATTTCCTCTGCGAATTTCGCAAAGGGTATTTTCGCCACATTTAAAGCCTTCCTGAAGCCGGATCCAGGTGAAACGTCTGGATTGGGATTAAATTCAAGAAAGAATACTCTCCCTTTTTTGTCCTTCCTGAAATCTGCCCTTGCATAAGCATCAGCCCCGAAGAGATGGTATAGCTTTAGAGTAATAGAACTCAGTTCTTCTGACTCATTTTTTGAAATCTTCGCTGGGCAAACGG
This sequence comes from uncultured Lentisphaera sp., assembly GCA_964638335.1. Taxonomy (GTDB): domain Bacteria; phylum Verrucomicrobiota; class Lentisphaeria; order Victivallales; family GWF2-50-93; genus DYMC01. The sequence goes on from CAZXAC010000060.1 coordinate 6,759, forward strand.
AAGGCGTGCTAAGGTAAAGATCACTTTCGGAATTCCATTTTGCTTCGTATGTCGCCATTCTTGGCTTTCCCTTGGCAAGTGATGAAAAATCTATCTCCGCTGGGGGAAGAATCCTTACTTTTTCTCTACCGAAAGCAGCTATATTGAATTCACGCCCCTCTATATACCTTTCTATCATAGCAACTCCTCCAAATACGGATAATACCTCACCTACGGCTTTTTTAAGTTCTGGAAGATTCCTAGCAAAAGATTTCGAACTTATGCCAATGCTTCCATCTTCAAAAGGAGGTTTTACAACCACCGGGAAAGGGATTCTTGTTTTGGTCGGGACGTCATGTACAACTTCGTATTCCGGGGTCAAAATCCCTGCATTTTTCGCAAGTATTTTGGACTTAATTTTGTCTTGTGATAATATCAGTGTTTTAGGACGAGATCCGGTATATGGAATTCCAAGTAATTCCCAGAGAGAAGCGACAGATCCTTCAAGGGAGGGATCCCCGTTGAAAGCTTCACAAAGGTTGAAAATCGCAGAAGGTTTCTCTTTTTCAATAATCTTTAGCATTTTTTGCAATGGGATTCCCACAGGTAGCAGCCCCACGGACCAACCCCTATTCTTAAGTTCCATTAAGATCGAATTGGCAGACTCCAGTACCGATTCCTCAGCAACAATATCGTTGCGAATTTCGCAACTTTTCGGGGTATTGTATGCTATGAGTAATTTTTTTTTCATGCTATTCCATATCTCCGACATGCAAAGCCTAGCACCTTGTTTATCATTTCCACGTAAGACAGGCCGGCGGCGCGGGCCGCTTTCGGGAAACAGGAATTTTCCTCCGGCTTAGGCAGTATACCTGGAAGTGGATTTATTTCTATTATATTCGGAATGCCTTTTTTATCGAGACGAAAATCAATCCTGCACCAGTCTTTTATGTCAAGACACATAAAGGCTTTTTTTGCCGTGTCTTCCATTTTTTTGCGGATAGACTTTGAAATGTTTGCGGGACATTCAAATATATTAAGGGGTTTATCTTTAGTGTCCCACAACCACTTAGCCTCATAGGAATATATGCCTTTTGACCCCGGAGGAAGGCTGTCTAATTTTATTCCTACCGGAGGAAGGACTTCTGTTTCATTTCCGTTTCCCCACACGGCAAGAGTGAATTCATCTCCGGGAAGAAATTCTTCAACTATTACGGATTGCCCATATTTTTTTATACTCTTTTTTATTATCTTTCGAGCTTGAAGTTCGTTCTCAACAAAGGAATCCTCAAATATCCCCTTGCTGCTTCCTTCAGATACAGGTTTTACCATTAATGGAAACTTGAGTCCAGAGAAAATTCCCTTTGGAGAGCTAAATGTTTTAAAACGGGAAACAGGTATGTCGTAATATGAAAGTATTTCCTTGGTTCGGGATTTATTGAGGCTAAGAGCCAGTGTCAGGGATCCAGAACCAGTAAATGGCATCCCCATCCTCTCGCAGATCATAGGGACAAAAGACTCTCGCAGATCCCCAAAAAGTCCTTCGGCGATATTGAAAACAATATCCGGCTTTGATTCTATAAGGGCTGAAGGGAATTCAGTATTCCCCTCCAAAACTTCGACCTCATGTCCGCCTTCTTTGATAGCATTGCTGACGGCATCTATGGTCTCGTAATCGTCACCTTCGGCGAAAAAGTCGGGTGGAGGTTCATCATCATTCTCTTCGACGCCAATGCGTTCGGCGAATTCCCTCTTAAGTCCGTCCTTGGTGCTACACGCAAGGACTACGCGGAGTTTCTTCATTAGGAATTTCCCCCAAAATGATTTCCGGTGGACTCTAGGGTGAGAGAGAATGATGATTTAGAGCGGCGCACGGCAGCAGTTCTTTTTGCCTTATTTTCAGCAAATTCCTGCCTGCCTGTGAAACTTTCACTACGCTTATACGAAGAACAAGAGTCTTCTGTCATTAAAAGACGGAACGTAAACTTGCTTTGGGAAAAGAGACCGATCACATGATCCGTGGCATTCTTTTCCCTTCTATTGCCTTAAAGCAATTTATACTACCGCTCCTCTCCCATGTTAAATTTTATCGGCAAAATCTATCACCATGTACTTATAATACAAATCATAATTTTTCACTATGCTAGCTGGAGAATTTTATCCCATAAATGAGGTTACATATCAGTAGTATGGGATATCTCAGTGGCAGCATTTTCAAAATTCATCCAACAACAGGCCATCACGTAGTTTTGGTTCAAACCACGTAGACTTAGGCGGCATGATTCCTCCAGCATCGGCGATTTCCATTATTTCATTCACAGACACCGGAAACATTGAAAAAGCTGCGACGGCATTTTTTTTCTTCACTGCTGTTTCAAGAAATTCTTGACCTTTTATTCCTCCAACAAAGTCTATCCTTTTGTCCGTCCTAGGATCGTCTATTCCGAAAAATGGTTTAAGTATCTCCTCCTGCAATATTGCAACATCAAGATTTTTTTCAGGCGGGTTATTCTTCAACTTAAATTTTTGAACTGAAAATATGAACTGTTTTTTTTCTGTTATAACGCATATGTCTCCTGTTTTTGCCGGAGATTCTCCGGATTTTGGTGTAACAGGGAATTTCCCTTCAATGAATTTAACAAGTTCATCTTCTGTTTTCCTGTTGAAATCAAGCATGAGCCTGTTATATGGCAATATTTTCATTTGTGGAGCCGGAAATGCGACGGCAAGAAAATGGTTATGTCCTCCCTCTCTTCTCTTAGAACCGTTAATTTTTTCGGCAACTCTCGCCGCCGATGCGGCCCTGTGATGACCATCTGCTATGTAAAATGAATCTATTCTCTCAAAGAGTCCTTTGAGTTCCTTATTGTCCAGCCTCCATAGCGAATTTACCACTCCGGACTCTGCCGTAAAACTGACAAATGGTTCATTCGATTTAACGGTTTCATTTATTATACTGTTGATTTTTTTATCGTCCTTGTAGGTAAGCAAAACCGGACCGGAGTGGGATCTTGTTTTCATTATGTGTCTTGTGCGGTCATCCTCCTTGTCCTTACGTGTTTTTTCGTGCTTCTTAATCTTTCCTTCATTGTAATCGTCCACTGAAGCTAATGCCGCCACGCCAAACTGCACATGAGAACCCATCTGGAGCTTATATATGTAGTAAAACTCCTTTTCGTCCTGCAAATACGGAACTTCTTTTTTTAATTTTTGAAAGTTTGAAAGAGCTTTTTCGTAGACCTGATCGGAGTATGGATCGGTTCCTTCTGGCAAAGCAAGTTCAGCCCTTGCCACATTTACGAAAGATTTCGGATTGCGAGCTGCGATACTTTTGCATTCTTCCAAGTTCAACACGTCATAAGGTGGTGCCGACACGGATTCGGGCGAACTACACGGAATCATTGCTTTGAATGGGATGAATTTGGGCATTTTCCTACCAAGTTTGTTGTTATAATTGAAAAAATATCCTCTATTTTTGTATTTGAAATCGCACCTATATTCGCATTGATGGTCATAAACGGGACTGGATTTCTAGTATGGGTCCTTACATCCATGTCTTCTACATTGCCATGATCACTCGTTAACATTAGAGAACTCGAAGAACCAAGTCCTTTTGTTATTTCCACCACAAATCTCCCCAGCTCCGAAAAGTATTTTACCAAAGATTTCATATCTCTTTTGTGTCCAACTCGGTCCGTAAGGAAGTATTCAAAAAGGGTAAAGTCATTATTCTCTGCTATTGACAATAAATTTTCAGCCGCCTTTTCGGGCTTTATTGGCTTTACTCCATTTTCAGCTTCTATACTTTCTCCGGTTATATCATGATACACGGCTTTACCGGACAACAAGCTTTCAATGTTCCTCGCCCAACCTATTGCGGATTCGACCATTACTGTGCTAACAGATCTTAAGTTCATGTTTCTGAGTTCATCGAGACTGTATTTAACGTAAGCGTTAGCGAAGGCTACAGACATCCCCTTACCTAAGAGAAACTTGAATATATTATTTCTGACTATCATTTCCCTAAGACGTGGACCGGGAAATCCTTGTAGATGATACCCTATTTCAGCAGAACTGTTTTCCCCAGTGAAAAGGCTGGTTTGACCGGTTGCGCTTTGCGGTATTCCCTCCACACCCATTTGAGAGCACGAAGGGATGGAATTCCCATCAAGAAGGTCTGTAAATTCCCTAGATATGTCCTGGAAAAATGAACATCTCCACCCAGACGGTGGAATTCCCAACCCGTCAACCATGATGAAGATTAATCTTTTGTTCACTTGTTCCTTACCGGCATCATTATATACAAGAAACCCTCATCACCAAGAAGTGAAACTGGACTAAATCCATCATTCATTTGGAAAACAAATTTATCTATGGTCATAGTCTTAAGTGGATCTGCAAGGAAATTTGGATTTAAGAGAATTTTAAAGTCTGGCCCAGAGTACTTAACTTGCATAGATTCCCTTCCTTCGCCTATCTCGGCGCTAGTAGCTGTCAATGTTGTTTTCCCTTCGGAAAAAGCTACTGTCACCAACGGATTAGAGTCAGATATAACGTTCATTATTCTTCGAAGGGAGGAATGAAAGGATTCTTTATTTATTTCAGCTTTCCTAGTGAAAGATGTTGGTATCACCTGTCTGTAATTTGGGAAACTACCCTCCATTATTTTTGATGTTAAGGTCGTGTTGCCCATATTAAATTTAATCATCTTATCTCCAACTTCTATTTCTGCATTCCCGTCTCTTGACATTATCCTTTGAACCTCATTCGCAACTCTCGAGTGGAAAACTACATCCCCTTCACTGCCTTCGAATTTTTCCACTGGCTTCTCTATTATAGCCAGCCTCTTGCCATCGGTTGCCACAGTAATAAGCATATTTGATTTCAGACTTAGTAAAACACCGTTTAATATCTTTCTTGATTCGTCAGTGCTGGATGCGTACGACACAAGATTTAAATATCTATACAAATCTGACTGTGGTATAATTATCTTCCTTGTCGTGTTTATTGTGGCTGGATTTGGAAATTCATCAGGCGTTATACCAAGGAGTTTATATGAAGATTCTCCGGATTCTATTCTCAAATTAAAGGACTCGTCACTTTGCAGATTTACTTTATCTCCCTGGAAATCTTTAACAAAAAGCAGTAATTTCTTCGCCGGAACAGTTGTAGATCCCTCCTTATCGACAGTTGCTTCAATTTTAGTGGTTATCCTCACATCTAAATCTGTTGTTTCCAAGGTAATAAAATTCCCAGCTGCTTTTATCAATACATTATTCAATATTGGTAGGGTTGTCCTTGAGCCTATTATGCTTGTAAGCTTTTGGATTGCTTCAGCGAAAGCATTTTTTTGGACTGAAATTTTCACTTTATTCTCCTTTATATCTTATACTTAAATCTGATTATATGAAATTATCATTATTATAACCTGTTAATACTGTTAATAAAGTTTATTTTGCAAATAAAATATGATATTTTTTGCATGCTAATAAATTGTTTCTATCTTTTTTTATTTTGACAGTTAGATTACAAGAAGCCAATTTTTTGATTTAAAAGTACTTTTTTTCAACAGATTTTCAACAGAGGCTTTAAATGAGATATTTAGAAGAACTTATGAGTAATGATAGACTTCTTGCCGTATTGAGGGATGATATAGAGAAATTAATAGGGGTTCTTTATGATGCGGCTTATGCGAGGAAGACCATATATGTGTG
>CAZXAC010000061.1:0-12375 GCA_964638335.1 uncultured Lentisphaera sp.
TGACGCAAAGTGCAAGATTTGCGGCGGTACTGGTTACAAGGGGCGCTGTGGAATATTTGAATTGCTGAGCGTGAACGAAGAGATCGCTGGGGCAATAGCGAAAAATTCTGACTCCAAGATAATGTCAGAACTGGCTAGGAAAAACGGCATGAGGACATTGCTTGAAGACGGTATGGATAAGGTGGCGCAGGGCGTTACTACGAAAGAGGAAATAGCCCGAGTCACTATCAACGTCTAGAAATAACAGGGCGGACCTATCTTTCTCATCTTCGTTGAGGATTTTTAATTATGGCTTTCAAAGCATATTCCGGAAATAGGCTAGAAAAGCTCTCTGATATTCTAATCTCTGAGATGGCGAACAGTTGCAATGACGCTAAAAATTGCCTATTCAAAAGAGAGATAATTGTCGTTCAAAGCAAGGGGATGGAAAAATGGCTCTCCATGAGGATAGCCGAAAAAACTGGTATTTCCGCGAATATAAGTTTTCCGTTTCCGAAGTCCTTCGTATATGAAGAGTTGCTGCACCGGGAGTCAGGAGCTGATTACTTTGACACCGACGCTATGGCTTTCAGGGTAATGAATGTTCTCCCCGACCTTATATCGTCTGACCAGTCAGGTGTTTTTTCCGCTCCGGGGAATTACGTCGGAGATACGGCCGGAGAGGCTAAACTAAAGCTCTATCAGCTTTCGTGTAGGATCGCCAATCTGTTTGATCAATACATGGTTTATCGCCCTAGGATGCTTCTCGGAGGATGGAAGGACAACGGCTCTGGCATTAAACTAGACCAATCAAAAAGCGTTTGGCAGAAACTCTTATTTGAACGGATCTCTCGAGATCTTCATTCAGATATTCCAGCAAAGTTGTTTTTGGATATTATATCAAGGCTTGATTCTGCTCCGTCAGAAATTTTACACAGAAGCCTACGTAACATTCCTCCGCGGATATTCATCTTTGGAATTTCCGTCATGCCGCCGCTCTTCTTGGAAATATTCATGGCATTGTCAAAAGCTATAGACGTTCATTTTTTTCATATGAGCCCTTGCATGGAATACTGCGGCGATGTTGTTCCTGAAAAGTCCGCAATAAAAGAGAGCATAAAAAAAGGTTTGGACCGCAGGCAACTACATACCGATTCCACAAACTCGATATTGAATTCAATGGGTAAATATTGGAGCGACTTCAGCAGTCTGATAACTGATAGATTGGAGGGGAATGAGGAGGAATTCTTTGTGAAATCCGAAGGGAAAGACGTTCTTTCAGCAGTACAGAATGCTGTGTTGACTCTTCAAACGCCTGTCGGCAGGGAACAGATAAATGGTCTCAATATACAGTTTCACTCGTGTCACAATCGCATGCGTGAGGTTGAAATCCTATTTGACAACATCCTCAGATTTATCGACGAAGACGGTATCTCTCCTAGGGATATCTTGGTCTTGTCTCCGGATGTAGGAGCCTATGCTCCCTTTATCAAGGCTGTTTTTGATACGCCGGAACATCCTTCCGCCAACGGCGGAAATCCTAAATACATACCTTATTCCATATCCGACAGGAAGATCGAAACGGAAAGTCCCGTTTTCAAGGCATTCTCCGCGATATTGTCTTTGCCAGATGAGAGATATAGGGCATCTCTAGTGGCGGATGTCCTCGATATCGAATGCGTCAGAAGGAAATTTGACATCGGAATTGGAGATATGTCCAAAATCAGAAGATGGATATCGGAGGTTAATATAAACTGGGGAATAGATTTGGAATACAGGACGGCTTCCGGGTTTCCCGCTTTCGAGGAAGGTTCATGGAGGCAAGGACTTCAAAGGCTTGTCCTCGGATTCGCACTCGGAACGGAAGATAATTCCAGAACTTGGTCTGCCATTGAAAATGATCACGATAGCTACCGAATATCCCCTTATGATAAAATCGAAGAAGGCGACGCCATTGTTCTAGGAAAATTTGCGAATTTCGCAGAGAAAATATTCGAAACTGGCAAACAGGTTTCAAAGGACAGAACTTTATCGGAGTGGAGCGAATTTCTGATAGCCCTGCTGGATAAATTTATTAAAGTAGACTCTGACAATTCCAGACAGGCTGAACGCCTCAGAGCATCCTTGGCAAGACTTTCGGAGATCGAAATACTCTCAGGATATTCGAATGATGTGCCTGCAAAAATCGTCTTGGAACACATCAAAGAAAATCTATCTAAGGGAGGCGTAGAGGCTTCGTTTATGGTGGGAGGGGTGACCTTTTGTGAGATGCTGCCGATGAGGAGCATCCCGTTCAAGGTAGTGTGCATGCTGGGAATGAATGACGGCGATTTTCCTAGGAAAAATATTCGTTATGGCTTTGATCTTATGGCGGATTCTCCACTCAAGTGCGATCGAGATCTGAAGCTTGAAGACAGGCTTTTATTCCTAGAGGCCATAATTTCAGCGAGGCGCCATCTCCATATAAGTTACATAGGACAGAGCATGGAAGACAACGCCGAAATCCCTCCCTGTGGACCAGTCTGCGATCTGATGTGGTATCTCACCGAAACTTTTGGATGCGCCAAGAACGAAATATTTACAAAACACCCCCTTCAGGCTTTCAGCTACCGCAATTATATGCAAGGAGGAAAAGAAATCCAACTGAGTTACTCCAGAAATAATTTTCTTGCCGCGGTGGAACTTGTAAAACTTGGTGACAAGAAGACATCCCATGTATTTTGGCCGTATGGGCAAAAATTACAACGGTCTGAGCTTGATTCGAATTTTAAAATGGAAGAACTTTCAAGATTCCTTATTTCTCCTACAAGATATTTCTTGAAAAATATTTTGGGAATAAGACTTTACGACGGTAATATGAACCTTATAGATGATCACGAGATTTTAGAGCTTGACCCAAGAAAAGCTTACAATGTCAGGGCTACACTTCTGGAAAAATATCTTAGAACTCCAAATCAAGATTCAATAGAATACGAAGACTTATATCGTGAACTTAAAGCCGATGGGCTCTTGCCTCCAGAGCCATTCGCCGCATCCGCTTTTAGGGATATTTTGCACAGGATTGTTCAGTTGTCATGTGGGTTCAAAGCTATTATCGATGAGTTTCTCCCTGCTGAAATCCAAGACTTTACGATAGACATTGATGAAAATTTAAAATTGTCAGGCAGAATATCTGGAATCTATTCGAAAGGAGAAAATAAAATTCATGCTTTTTGCGTCCCGGCTAAGAAATCCGTAAAGAATAACTTGGAAGCGTGGGTAAAGCACTTGATATTAAACGCGGCGGGATATAAAACCGAAAGCAAAGTCATATTTTACGATGAGGATAGGCCGACGGTTTTCTCCGCACTCGAAAAAGAAGAAGCTGTTTCAAATTTGTCGTCCCTTGTAAGACAATATAAAGATGGCTGTAGTTATCCGCTGCCGTTTTTCCCTGAAACCTCATACGAATTTGTTCGGAATAAAACGGGAAGAGATTCTGAGAATTCTGCAATTTCCAAGGCTGAAACCAAATACGCTGGAAACGAGTACACAGGCGGGGGAGAATCTTCAGATCCCTACGTGAGATATTGCTTTACAGGCTCGTTTTTTAGCGCGAAAGAATTTAAAGATTATCGAGAGGATTTTAAAGCCCGCTCAGAAGAGATTCTTAAGCCAATGATAGAATCTCTTGGGGCAAATTCTAAAAAAACTAAAGCGGCCGAGGGCATTCCAAATGAGGGAATTTGATCCAATCAATAATCCTCTTAGTGGGATAAATCTCATAGAGGCCAGTGCGGGCACCGGAAAAACCTTCAGCATCCAAAAAATAATCATGAGATTGATATTGGAGAATAAAATCCCTCTCGAAAAAATTCTAGTCGTTACGTTTACCGAAGCGGCAACCGAAGAATTGAGGAATAAGATAAGAGGTGACTTACAGTCGGCTTTGGCTTATCTTGAGAGAGCTGGAAATGTGCAGGTCGATGAGATCTCGGAAGTGATACTCAAAAAATTTTCTCTCGAAGAGAAGTCTGCCGCTGAGGCCATGGCAAGACTTCGGCTCGCGCTCTTAGATTTCGATACATCATTCATATGCACCATACATGGATTCTGCAAGAGAATGCTGGAAGAATGCGCTTTTGAAGCGGGGATAAACTTTCAAACCGAACTCCTTTCAGATCAGACCGAAATGATATCTTCGATTGTCGATGATTTCTGGAGAAAAAGATTTTACGGCAGCAACATCCTCCTGGCTGCCGTCGCGGAAAAAGTTAAGATGAGCAGAAAAGATTTACTCTCGCTAAGTAAAAAACTTGTAAAACCAGGAATCAGACCTGATTTGAACCCAAAAGAAAGAACCACCGACAGAGTGATCGAAACTTTCGAAAAAATATTGTCAGTATGGGGAAAAGAAAAAGATAAAATACTCCAGATCATAAAAGAGCTACTTGAAGGCAAACTCTTGAGCAGAGCAAAGGAAAACTTCTCGTATGATAAATTGAGAAATTTGACCGACCTTTTAAATGGCTTGCCTGACAGCGCGAATCGTATGCTGTCAAAAAATGATATAGATCTTCTACTATCCTTCTCCCAGTCTTCAATAGATGCCGCCAAAACCCAAAGGGGAAGACTTTCCGTCTTCCCGCCGCACGAATTTTTTAAAAAATGCGAAGAACTCAAAGGGGCTGTAGCTGAATTCAATCTTGACCTAAAAATAGAATTTTATCATTATCTTGAGAGCGAGCTGTTGTCAAAGAAGAAGAGCGGTAATATAAGGACTTTTGACGATCTCATGCTTGATTTGAGGCACGCCTTGAAAAGTAGCAACAGACTTAAAGAGGCGGTAGGCGGAAAATTCAAAGCGGTTATGATAGACGAATTTCAAGATACCGATCCTGTTCAATACGAGATATTCAAATTGTTATTTATGGAACCTTCTGCGAATTTCGCAACGGAGCGACCGCTAGTGTTTCTGATAGGAGATCCGAAACAGGCGATATACTCTTTCAGGAGCGCAGATGTTTTTACATACTTCAAAGCCGCCGAAGATGTAGATCAGAAGAACATGTTGCCGGTGAATTTCAGATCCAGCAGCAAGTTCGTTGATGATATGAACAATTTCTTTTCAGCCGAAGAAGGTAGCGGGGTGAATCATTTTGTTTTGGATCACATGAAATATGAGAAGGTAAGGAGCAGTACGGAAAGCAAAGGAAACAGAAGGAATCTTTTCATAAATGGCGAGGAAAGTTCGGGAATAAAGATTTTCTGGAAAAGCCCATCGGAAGACATGAGCGTTGCAGATTCAAAGCGGGATGTATACCGTTCCGTTGTGAGCGAGATAAAACGACTTTTGTCGCTGGCGACTCAAAAAAAAGCAGTGTTCCGCGGCTCGGAAGGGGAGCAGCCTTTGAAACCTTCCGATTTTGCCGTTCTTACCAGAGACAACGATGAAGCTGCCAAAATGAAAGAATATATGGATTTGGTTGGCATCCCGGTAGTTTTGAAACATACCGGAACCGTTTTCGAAACGGACGAAGCGATGCTCATGGAAATTTTCCTGAAGGCATGCGTTGAACCGGGAAACCGTGGGGCCTTGCTCGCCATCCTGGGGTCGAAACTTTTTTCATGCGATATTAATGCGATGATAATGGAGGAGAGCGGTAAAGACTCTGGGAAAACGGCTCTCGATGAATGGCGTGATAGTTTTTTTAACTATAATCAGATTTGGCAGGCAGGCTCTTTTATGTGCGCGTTTCGCTCATTTTTGAATGAGACGCGTGCCTCTCACGATGGATGCGATCTTCGCTCAAGGCTTCTGAAATATTACGACGGGGAGAGAGCGCTTGCCAACATTATGCATATCGCCGAACTCTTGCATGAAGCCGAAATTAATGACAAACTCGGCATGCATGCGCTTTTGAATTGGCTATCAAAAAGAAAAGCTGAACCGGAAAAATTTCAGGGAGAGGAATCGTTTTTGATCCGCCTCGAAAGAGATGATGAGGCCGTAAAAATAATGACCATCCACAAGAGCAAGGGATTGGAATTCCCCATAGTATTTTGTCCTTTCGTGGCACATCACAGTATAAAAAGTGCCGAAGAGGATTTCATATATCACGAAAATTTTGACCGGCTCATACACTTCGGATCTGACGAATCAATGGAAATAACGAAACGTACCAATCTTGAGAACTTCTCCGAAATGATGCGACTCTTCTATGTGGCGATAACAAGGGCCAGAAGCATTGCTTACATTTATGGCGGCAGAATACGCAATATAGACTATACCCCCTTGGGATATATGCTTCTCGCACCCTCCAAAAATAATTCTGCCGCTAACGGCACAGCTTCAGAGTTCGAACGCTACATCGAAGATATATCTAAGATTTCAAAAAATAGGAAGCTGCCCGAAGATAGTCTGGAAAAGATGGAAGAAAATCTAGCAGACGCTCAGAGTTATCCCGAACCGGATCTTGATTCAAAATACTCTTTCATCCCGGAAAATCCCGTCCTTGTCCAAAATGAAAAAATATTTAAAGGCTCAGTGGATTTGAACTGGCGGATTTCAAGCTTTACTTCCATTTCTAAATACGTGCCAGAAATGGAATATGCCGGAGACTTATTTGAATCTGACCCATACGATGAAGGAAATTCCCAAGTTGAGGCGCCGATTGAAAACGCCACTGTTAGACAATTTTGGAAGATGCTTCCAAGTCAAGTCCCAGCTGTTACCGTAGGGAATTGCGTTCACAAAATATTTGAAATTATTGATTTCAAGGCCGATGACGCCGAGATAAGAAGGAAAATACAAAGACCTATTTCAATTTCAATCGCTTCGTCGAACGCTCTGATTGATCCGGCATTGGAAATGATAAGGGGAGTTTTGGATGAGAGACTTTTTGTCGAAGGGGCTGAATTCGCCCTTGCCGAAATAGCGATGTCTGAAAGATTGTCTGAAATCGGATTCTACTATCCGTTGAAAGATTTTTCGGCGGAGAAAACAGCTGAAGCTTTTGCCAAATATTCATCAGATGAAACCGTCCGACAGCTTTTCCCCAAAAGACTGATGGCCCTATCTAAAAACAGAAAGCTCCACGGATTTATGAACGGCAAGATGGATCTAGTTTTTAAGTCAAAAAATAAGTTTTACGTTCTTGATTGGAAGACAAACAAGATAATTGACAGCAATGTGGAATCCTATTCACCTGAAAACGTAATCGGGAAAATGATTGAAAATTTGTATATTCTGCAATCTTGCATATATGCCAAGGCCCTTGACAAAATCCTTTCAAAGGAGATAAAATCATATGAATATGAAAAAGATTTCGGCGGGGTCATATATCTTTTCTTAAGAGGGGTAGGGGAGAAGACCGATGACGGAAGGCAGACGGGACTGTTTTTCGATAAACCAGACCCTAGGATCCTTGAAACTATTTAGGCGAGGCGGATGGCGCTTCGCGAGTGCGCCGCAACACAAGCTAAAGGAAAAGACAAATGGAACTGAACTTAAAAAATATAAGCGATGTCGGTATATTCAATCCAATAGATATCCATTTTGCGAAACTAATGTCCAAGCTCTCAGCCAAATCCAATCCCGAAATCTTGGAATTGACTTCCATGCTCGTCTCAAATATCACCCTTAAGGGTAGGAATGTGTGCGTTGATATACGTAAAAATGCCGGCAAAAAACTGTCTGATTTTTGTGATGATATTGCCGATGAAAATAAGAATATTTTTCATAAAATAAGACTCCCTGAAGATCCTGAACTATGGATGAAAACACTCCTTGAATTTCCTGTTGTGGGAGAGGCGGAGTCTCAGGATCTTAGAAGGACGCCTTTAGTTATCGACCGAGTGGGGCGCCTATATATACACCGTTACTGGAATTACGAGAAAAAACTGGCTGGGATAATAAGACGGAAAGCCGCAAATAAACGTATCGAAAATCCTCAAGCTTTGTCTCTTATTATGGCGGGATACTCGGAAGAAATGAAAAACAGGAATCAGGGTTGGACGGCGGACAGATGGCAATCCATCGCCGTATTTCTCTCCCTTAGAAATGAACTTGCGATAATATCAGGCGGACCCGGCACCGGCAAGACCACCGTACTCGCCGCCGTATTGTCAGTACTCGCTGAAGATTTATCTCGAATAGGGAAAAGGCTTGAGGCTGCAATATGCGCTCCGACTGGCAAAGCGGCCGCCAGAATACAGGAATCATTGAAACAAAATCTTAGCCTAAAGGCAATAAAAATGGCGAAGGATTTTGAAGCTAAGACAATACACCGAACGCTCGGATATATCCCAGGATCTCCGTATTTTAAACACAATGCGGAAAATCCTATTCCAGCGGATCTCATGATAGTTGATGAGTCCTCGATGGTTTCCTTGCCACTGATGAGCAAAATACTAAATGCTTTGAGACCGGAAGCCAAACTCATACTCATCGGCGACAAGAATCAGCTCGCTTCCGTCGAATCAGGAAGCGTATTCTCAGATATCTGCTCCGCCTCCGGAGTAAATAAATTCTCAAGAAGATTTCAAGAGGAATTTGCGAAATTCGCAGGAGAATCAATCGAATTTGAAATAGCGGACAAGAATCAGGTGATGTTAGATTTGGCGGTATCCCTTTCAAAAAGCCATCGTTTCCCGGAAGACAAGGGCATTTCGAAAATGATAAAACTGCTCAACTCAGGAAAGACTGTGGAGGCTGTCGAGATGCTAGCTGGCATGAATGGAACTTCAAAAAGCTGGGATGACATTTCTAAGATTGCCCTGCCTAAGAGAAAAGAGCTAAGAACCGTTCTCGGAAATATCGTTTCGGCGTCTCCGTATATTTCTCTGCACGAGGCGAATGATGTTGCGGAGGCATATTCCCGCTTAAACGAGTTCAGAGTACTCTGCTCAAATAGGAGAGGCCCTTACGGTTCAGAAAAAATCAACGAAATCATCAATGATAAAATTTTTACCGTCATTACGGACATGAAATCGAATGTCGGCCTCCGCAAAGGAACTCCAATAATTGTAACTGAAAATGACTATACAATTGGACTTTTCAATGGAGACACCGGAATAATATGGAATGATTACTCCAGTCCGAAATCTACAGAAGGAAGGCTCTTGGCGTTTTTCCCAAAGCCAGACAAGGAGGGGGAATTTTTCTCCGTTCCCTTGTCAAAACTCCCCGCTTATGAGCTGGCATACGCAATGACGGTGCACAAAGCTCAAGGTACAGGTTTCAAACGTGTTCTCCTATTGCTTCCGGATGTTCACAATCCCGTTTTGACCAAGGAACTGATATACACCGGAATAAGCAGGGCAATGGAGAAGGTCGAAATAATGTCCAACGACGATGTTTTAAGCTCCGCTGTCAGTTGTAATATTGAACGGAACTCAGGACTTGAAGATGCCCTGAGATAAACTATTGCAAATCAGGATAATTCTAGTAGTGTAGGTGTCCATCAAGTTCCCGATGAGGAAAAGGACTAGAAGGACTAAGATTTGTTTGTTTTGTAGGACTAAATCCGTTTGAGATATTCGGCATGAAAAGGTACAAGGTCTATAATAATAACGGCATAACCTATATTAAAGGAAGAAAATACCTTTAATTTATCGCTTTAAGCCTCATTATTTTCCCAAAATTAACGCAGTTTGCGTATCAAAAATAAATAATTATAAGTATCTGACCCTAATACAAAAAGTATCTGACCCTAATACAAAAAAACCCTAATACATAAACCCTAATACAAAAATGATTCTCTCATGTATAAAACCAAAAAAATATAGGGGCAGACCCCATACGACTCCAGTGACACAGGGTGCCCCCCGCACAAGCAAAGTTATCTTTAGTTTAAAAATAAAAGTGAAGACGTAAAAGGAGGCGCAAGATGACAAAGATTCTAGTTCTTTACTACAGCATGTACGGACACACAGAAATCATGGCAAGCGCAGTAGCCGAGGGAGCCAAAAGCGTTGATGGCGTGGATGTCGTGGTAAAGCGTGTTCCTGAACTGATGCCAGAAGACGTTGTGCGTAAAGCCGGAGCCAAGCTTGACCAGAAAGCGCCCATCGCTACAGTGGAGGAATTGGCAAACTACGACGCGATCATATTTGGTGCGCCAACTAGATTCGGAAACATCTGTGCTCAGATGCGTAACTTTCTCGACCGAACCGGTGCTTTGTGGGCTTCCGGCAAACTAATTGGAAAGGTGGGTAGCGTTTTTACTTCGACTGGCACTCAGCATGGTGGTCAGGAAACCACAATTACGTCGTTTCACAATACTCTTTTCCACCATGGAATGATAGTTGTTGGGGTACCGTATTCCTGCCCCGAGCTCACTAACATGAATGAGATTACCGGCGGTACTCCCTATGGGGCAAGTACGCTGGCTGGAACGGATGGAAGTCGTAAACCTTCAGAGAATGAATTGGCTATTGCCCGTTTCCAAGGAAAACACGTAGCTAAGATCGCAAAGAAACAGTCGATATAATAATATTCTATCAATTCTGTTTTTGTTTGATGCAATGAGAAAACATAAAAAAAGATTAGTCTCATCTTAAATAAATTTTGATTTTACTTATGGGAAATTTGTTTGGGACCTTTCCTGTCGGTATCGTTTGGGACAACAATGAGGCGAAGTCGTATTGGGGGTTAAGATTTTTTATTAACTTCGCGATCTTGCGAGAGCTGCGGACCCTTTTTGATTTTTTGGAGTGTCAATCCTGTCCAACCTCCGGAAGATTTTTTGCGCGACAGTCTAAGTCCTTTAAAAGCTTTGATTACGGCCTTTGCATCGGAGTTTGTTATCCCTGCGAGTATGAGGGCCCCTCCAGTTTTTACTAGATTCCTGAGGATTGACGAATTTTTTATCAATGCGCCGGATATGATATTTGCTGCAACGATGTCGAATTTGCCGAGTGGTTTGGCATTTTCTAGACTGAGGTTTACGGCTTTCGCGGAAATATTGTTCCTTTCAAAATTTTCAAATGTGGTTTTAACGGCTTCCGGATCGTTGTCAAAACATATGACTGGATTGTAACCGAGTTTTGCGGCGGCTATTGAAAGAATGCCTGATCCACATCCGGCGTCGAGGAAAGATTGTCCGATTTTGGTCTTTCTCGCCCTTTCAATTTCCTCTAGGCAAAAACGGGTTGTATCATGTTTTCCTGTACCGAAGCTCATGCCAGGGTCTATTTCTATGACTAGGTCGTTTGCTCTTATTTTGTGTTTCAGCCAAGATGGTTTTATCACGATTCTCCGTCCCATTCTCATAACCTTGAAATGTCGCTTCCATTTTTCTGTCCAGTCTTCTTGTTGGAGAACTACTATTTTTGAGCGTAGTATGCGAATTTCGCAAGTTTTCAGCATTTCACGAGATGATTTTGCCAATGAAAGAGTTTCTTTGGCTTCCTTCATGGAATCGCAATATGCTTTTACTGTAAGGTTGTTGCGTTCTGGTCGCCCGGTTACCGTAAAATTTAATCCCAAGGATGAGAATCCGTCGAAGGCCGAATCTGGGCATGCAGCTCTAATCCGGAATTCGCACACGAATAATCTTTTTTGTTTTCTGTTCATTAATAGTCCGATGTTTTTATGATTTTGCGGTATATATTAACGGCTGAATGGAAAATTGCATATAGAAAAGTCGATTGCTGGGGGGGGCGAGATGAATGAAGAGATGAAGTGGACAAAGGATATTGAGACTGGTATTGAGGAAATAGATTTTCAGCATAGGAAATTCTTCGAACTCATGAATGCTCTCTTGAATCTTGCGTTTAGTGGCGAAGAAGCTGAAAAAATTCCGAAAAGCATAGATATGATAAAGAGCTACATAAGATACCATTTTTCTATGGAGGAGGAACTGATGATAAAGTCCTCTTATCATTTGTACAAGGAACATCTTGCCGCACATCATTATTTCAAAGAAGAAATTTCCAAGATGGAATGCCTTTTGAAAGACCAAAAGGAGCCTCCAAAAGCTTTGATAACTAGATATAACTACATGCTTGTGGAATGGTTTTTAAAGCATATAAAAGTTATGGATAAGAGGATGTCCGTCCATCTCAAAGAGTTCAAGGAGAAAAATAGTAGTTTCATCAGTAAAATGTCTGAAATATTAAAAAAACCTTTTTCCAGTTAATAAAGCATGATCACAGACAAACAGATAGTCTTCGATGATGAGTACTTCATGAGAAAGGCCTTGGGTTTGGCTGAATTGGCGGCCGAAGAGGACGAGGTCCCTGTTGGCGCGCTGGCTGTAAAAGATGGAAGGATCATAGCCAAAGCCTATAATCAGACGGAGAAACTTAAAGATGCCACCGCTCATGCGGAGATATTGGCCATTACCCAAGCTGAAATAGCGGTTGGAGATTGGCGTCTCGATGGGGTCACCATATATGTGACAAAGGAACCTT
>CAZXAC010000062.1:0-12299 GCA_964638335.1 uncultured Lentisphaera sp.
ATATTTCGTGAACTGCAATGCAGTTCACGCCATATTGAACTTCAACAACTTAAATCCTTTTCGACTGATTGAGCCGCAAAATGTAGGTTAGAGTCGCGATATCATCTGATTCCATAAATTAATCCACAAAATAAAAAATGATAAAAGCTTTATTTCAAACATCTTCTGACTTTGGATTGCGTTTTTTGTTTGAACAAAGAAGCATTAAGCCATATCTTTCGTTCAAAATAAGAGAAGGATTAAAAAGCATTAAGTGAAAATGAAATCTGCTCCGAATATACTCTTTGTCTTTTCCGATCAACAACACTGGCAGGCGGCAGGTTTTGTGGATCCGTCATTTAAGACTCCGAATATGGACAGGCTGGCTTCGGATGGAATTGTATTTGAAAATGCTTTTTGTACCACGCCACAGTGTTCTCCAAGTCGTTCTTCAATGATTACAGGTTTTTATCCTTCCAAGACAGGCGTGCTTGGAAACGTAGGGCAGGCCGGTGGAGACCCTCTGCGGATGCGCACGATAGGGTCAATGCTCAAAGACGCCGGATACTACACCGGTTACTTCGGCAAATGGCATCTCGGAAAAGATTCAGTAGGGACAGCTGGCTGGGATGAAGATTTAGGTGTCACCGGACCGGAAACCCGTGATGATAAAGAATGTTCAAAGAGGGCAATTGACTTTCTGAAACGCAGGAAAGGGAAAAGTGCCCCCTTCGCCCTTTTTATTTCATACAACGATCCTCACGACATATATCACGTCAAGAGGGAAAAAGATATTTCACCAAAGAATTCCATTCCGCTTCCAGATTCGTGGGGACTCAAAGATCTTTCAACCACGCCTTCAGTGCAAAAGCAGTTCATGGAAGAAGATCATGGGAAATTTATTTCTGGTAAAGAATCTCCTGCATGGCAGCGCTATCGAGAGTTTTACAGGGACAAGGTAAGTCTTTATGACAGTGAGCTCGGCACCGTGTTGAATGAACTTGAGAAATCAGGAGAATATAAAAATACCCTCATAATTGTGACCTCGGATCACGGAGACATGGATGCTCAGCATGGACTCGTCCTGAAAGGTCCCTTTATGTATGAGCACATGATGAGAGTCCCCCTGATAATCAGACCGCCGGGAGATTCTTTTCCGCAAAAAATCTCCGAGTTCCACACCGTCAATGTGGATCTTGTCCCAACAATTGCGGATCTCGCAGGAATCGAAGCTCTAGGTACAGATGGGGTTTCGTTGAAACCGTTTTTATGTGAAGGCGGGAAAAAGCCGCAGCGTGAATTTGTGATAGGGCAATACTACTCAAAACAGAGCTGGGTAAATCCCATAAGAATGATCAGAACGGAAAAATTCAAATACAACCAGTATCGCGTCCATGGAGAGGAACTTTACGATCTAGAAAAAGATCCCATGGAAATTGCGAATTTGGCAAAGGACCCTAAATATTCCGGAGTTAAATCCGAACTCAGGGAAAAACTCGAGGAGTGGATTCGCAAAAATAACGATTTATTCTATTCTCAGTCTCCGACCAACCGCGAGGGCGGAGATTTGAATTATCAAACAAATAAGGAACAATGAATGAAAAAAATCAGAATAGGAATTTGGGGACTCGGACGTGGCGGACTTGGAATGTGCGCCTCAAGCATATTGAAACTTCCGGAAATGTATGATGTCGTTGCCGGTTGTGACATCGCGCAAGACAGGATAGACGCAGCAAAGGAAATAATACCTTCAGCTCATTTTTATCTCAATTCGGAAGATTTTTTGAAGGACAAGGATGTCGAGCTAGTTCTGATAGCAACGCGTTCGGTGGATCATTGTTCCGATGCCATCAGGGCGCTTTCACACGGAAAATATGTATTCCTTGAAAAGCCGTTCGCGACAAGCTACTCGGACGCAAAGAAGCTCAAAAGGGTTTCTCAAAAATATCCGGGCAAACTGTTTTTCAGGCTTAACAGACGATATGAACCCGCCTTCAATCATGTGATGGAAATAATTTCATCCGGGGTCCTCGGAGAAATTTATGAAGTCCAGATGAACAGGCATTCCTACCAGAGAAGATCGGATTGGCAGACCATCCTGAAATACGGAGGAGGACAGCTGTGCAACTGGGGCCCGCATATAATTGATCATGCTCTCTGTTTTTTGGACTCTCCGGTCGCAGACATTTGGAGCAACCTGAAAAAAATAGCGGCCCTGGGAGATGCAGAAGACCACGTAAAGATCATTTTTACCGGAAAAAATGGAAGGGTAGTGGAGATGGAAATAAGTGGCGGAGTATCCATTCCACAGAATGAATACATCGTATTCGGTACCAAGGGCACCCTCACCTGCGACGGGGAAATCGGGAACACCATCAAGATGAAATATCTTGATCCCAGACAAAAACTTTCCAAGAAAAAGGCTTCACATGGAAATCCCTCGCTTAAGGCAGGATTCTCCAGTGAAGAAAAGTTGAAATGGATAGAAAAAACCATGCCTGTCGCACCGAGAAATGGATTCCATGTGGAGTATATATGGGAAGACCTTTTTTATGCTATTAGAAAAGGCAGGAAATATCCAATAACCATAGATCACGGAGTGGAAATCATCAGGATAATAGAGGCTGTCAGGAAAGGCTCACAATTCAAATCTAAAGGCTGAAACCCTCAATTTAAAAGTTTTAAACAAAAGGAAGAATCAATATGAAGGATGACGGGATGAAACTTGCGATCAACGGCGGAAAGCCTGTGCGTACAAAACCACTTCCAAGGCACTGCGTGGGCGCAAATCTGATTGGGAAGGAGGAAAAGGAGCTCGTATGCAAAGTCATAGATACCCAATGCCTTTTCAGACATAATCTTGGAAAATGCCTCTACATGGTTGAACAATTTGAGGATGAATTGAAGAAACTCATAGGCACAAAATACGTCCTTGCCACGTCCAGCGGTTCGGCAGCGCTCTTCTGCGCAATTAAGGCTTTAAACATAGGCAAGGGCGATGAGGTCATAATCCCCTCCTTCGGCTGGGTCAGCGACTATAACGCGGTTGAGCTCTCCGGGGCCAAGCCTGTCCTCGCCGACGTTGACGACAGCATGAACCTGAACCCTGAAGATTTTAAGCGCAAGATCACCAAAAGGACCAAGGCTGTAATAGTCATCTACTATCAGGGTGCGGCAAGCCGGGTTGACGAGATTGTGAAAATAGCTCGCAAGCACGGCATAAAAGTCATTGAAGATGTCGCTCAGGCGATTGGGGGCAGCTATGAAAATAAGAAACTGGGCAACTGGGGTGATGTGGCAATATTCAGCCTTCAGCACAATAAGATTATAACGACAGGTGATGGCGGGGCATTTGCCACCAATGACCAGGAATTTTACGAAAGGGCGGTGCGATATCACGACCTTGGCAATATTCGCCCAAGATTCAAGGATAAACTCGAGAAGGACATAATCACCAAGCCGTTTCCCGGATGCCAGTTCAGAATGAATGAACTCACCGGAGCAGTGGCGCTCGCACAAATTAGAAAGTTGCCACAGATGCTTAAGACCGTAAAAAAATATTCCGACAAGGTCAGGGAGGCGTTGAAAAAAGAATTCCCAGATATAAAGCTCAGGGATGTGAAACCACAAAATGACCTCGGAATAGTAATAGAGATAGATCTTGGAAACGAGGAACGGAAAAACATGTTCAGGAAGGCTTACCAGGCGGAAGGGCTCATGTACGGAGCAACCTCCGGATGTGGCACTCTTACAATTTTTGAAGCCGTTGTGGAATCTCTGAAAGAAAGAGGTGAATTCAGGGAAAAGGATTTCGCAAAATCAAAAGAAATAGAGGGAAAGATGGCCGGAATAGCCGTCCTGCCAGTACATACTGAAAAAGATATAAATGATATAATAAAAGGAGCCGTGAAAGTTCTTGGTGGACTGGGATTGCTTGAAAGAAAGGGTTCAAAAAGGAAAAATTGATGAAACGCGATTCCGACAGGAACGAAAAGCCTTTTATTAAATTTGGCGTTGCAACTAAAGATATAACGCCAAAAAAACCGTTATGGCTGGACGGTTATTTCGGACGTGCAAGACCTTATGTTTCAGTCAGGGAACCTCTTTCTCTTGGCTGTCTCGCTGTATCCGATGGAACGAAGACAGTGCTATTGTTCTGTATAGATTCACTAGGGCTTCAGCACAGCATATGTCTGGAAATATTTTCCATGCTTGAAAGGGAAGTGGGGATAGACTATCCGGATGTGATGCTGTCATGTTCCCATACGCATTTCGCTCCTGCGATGCGATGGGAGGGCTTTGCTGGTGTGGAAGGTTATTTCATTTCTCCGGACCAGGAATATCTCGAAGATCTCTTTGCGAAGATTTTAGCAGCCGCCAAAGAGAGTATCAGCAATATGAAAGTGGGAGTGATGGAAACTGCTAGGACTTACGTTCCTCAAGTTCATTTCAACCGTCGCACCCGTCGCAAGTCCGATGGAAGGATAAAAACAAGTTTCCTATATCCAAGCAATCCAGAGGAATTAGACTTCAGCCCGGTTGATTCCGAACTCTTCATGCTTCGTTTCAAGGATGAAAGCGGCGTTCGGGCGGTCCTCGCGAACTTCGCATGCCACCCGGTTGTAAATTATGGAGAAAGGGCTGTTTCAGAGGATATGATTTCGGCGGACTTTCCCCATTATATGCGCGAAACGATCCGAGCCGCATACGGATGCCCTGCATTGTTCTCTCTCGGTGCGGCCGGCGACGTCGTCCCGATGGACAGATATGTCGAAAATCGCAGAGTGATAGGAGAAATACTCGGAAACTCAGTTGTTCTGTCGGAACGACGTTTTAAAGCGGATGAATCTGCGAAAATCGCAACAGCTTCAATTGCGTTGAAAGCTAAAACACGCAGGAACATAGATTCGGAAGAAGCAGAACGTGAGTTTTACAAGCTCATGGCGGAACATGGTCCCAAACTTTTCGATCCAGAAAAACCCGCAGGATCACAAATCTACGGAACACCTGAATGGGAAAAGTATAATCCCGTGATAGCCCATTACTACGAATCAAAGCTTTACGGGAAAAGCAGTTTCGACATACCAATACAATTCATGAGGATCGGCGAAAGCGTTATGGTATCATTGCCTTTCGAAGTTTTGTCTGAAATAGGAATCGAAATGAAAAAATCTTTCCCCAATTCCGTGCTTGTGTCCTGCGCAAACGGATACAACGGTTACCTCCCGATGAAACATGAGTTTGATCGCGGAGGATACGAAATCTCCGCCCCAGCAATGCATTTCGCTCCAGACACCGGAGACAGAGTTTTAGAAGCGATATTGCAGAAGCTGAAGTCTTTCTGATAACACAATCAGCCTCCATGCTAAAAATATTCTGCCGCTACCCAGTTCTGCATCTGAATATTTCGCAATCTTTACCCGCCTAGGCGGGTTTACTATCTCTTTGAACGCAATTCAGTATTATTTCAAGCTTTCTCGGATTGGGAACAGAGTGGGAATGCTGTCTGGGACTGTCACGGGAACGCAGTTCGATCTAGCGTCTTGATCCACCTTTTCTAAACGGGACTCGCTACGAAGTCACTTGGAAATTTTTGTCAGGCCTCTTCCAGTGTAGATCTGTCTTGGGCGGACTATTTTTCTTCCCTTGTCGTAAACCATTTCCTTCCAATGGGCTATCCATCCTGGCAGTCTGCCGAGAGCAAAAAGGACGGTGAACATATTGGTTGGGAAACCGAGCGCCCGATACAATATTCCGCTGTAAAAATCGACATTAGGATATAGCTTTTTATCGACAAAGTAACTGTCGGACAGGGCTTTTGCCTCAAGTTCCATGGCTATGTCCAAGAGAGGATCCGATATGTTGAGTCTTTTCAATGTCTTCTCCGTGGCTAATTTTATTATCTTTGCTCTCGGGTCATAGCTTTTGTATACCCTGTGTCCGAATCCCATCAGCCTCAGTGGGTTATCCTTTTTCTTCGCCATCTCTATGAATTGATCTATTGAATATCCCCCTGAGCGTATTTTGTACAACATGTCTATTACCGCTTGATTGGCTCCACCGTGGAGAGGGCCGGATAGCGCGCTTACGCCCGCCGAAATTGTCGCATATAAGTTTACCTGAGCGCTGCCTATGGTTCTTACTGTTGTTGTGGAACAATTCTGTTCATGGTCTGCGTGGAGTATCAAGAGCAGATTCATTACCTCCACTATTTCCGGATCCAAAACGTATGGCTTCACCGGGGAATCAAACATCATATTCAGGAAATTTGCGCAATAAGGTAGGTCGGGTCTGGGATAAACCGGTGGTTGTCCGATGGATTTCTTGTACGCGAATGCCGCCATGGTCCTGAAGGTTGAAATAAGCCTTGCCGCAGTGATGTCTATGTCTTCACTGAGAGATAATGTGTCGATGTTGGGATAGAATGTCGCCATCGAATTTAACATGGTCGACATGATGTGCATGGGGTGAGATTCACTTGGGAATCCATCAAAAAAATGTCTCATATCCTCATGCAAAAGAGAATGTTCATTCAGGAGTTCCGAGAATTGAGAATACTGTTTCTTGTTTGGTAGGTCTCCGTGCAAAAGCAGATAGGCGACTTCTATGAACATTTTCTTGCCGGCCAGATCTTCTATCGGTATCCCGCGGTATCTAAGGATTCCCCTTTCTCCGTCCACAAAAGTAATTTGACTGCAACACGCGCCGGTATTGGCAAAGCTGGGATCATAGGTGACGTACCCGGTCTCTTTCCTGAGCGAGGAAATATCTATCGCTTTCTCTCCTTCCGTACCGACTATTACGGGGAATTTATATTTTTTCCCCTCAATTGTAAGTTCCGCAAAATTTTTATCTTCCATGCTTATTTCCTCCCTTGTTCAAATCGGATCCTGCAACTTGCTGATTGCGGCGAGCTCCTAATTTACAGTTACGAAATGATTTTGCGAATTGAATCTGTTGTAATGAGCAAATGAAAATGATAGACGAATAGTTTACTGTTTGCGTATCATCTTTGAAAAATCGCTTGCGCTTGAGTATCCGGCTTTAAGGGCTCTTTCATTTATGTGTGACTTCTTTTTTATGTCTTCAAACGGAGCGGTTTTTGCTATGATGCCGTTGTCATAAAGCATTTTGTCGAACTGACCGTTTATAAGCATTCTGCAATCCCATGGTCGCCGCATTTGAGGAGAATTTTGTCTTCTTATGCTCGTTGTGCAATTTGCGGTGATGGCGTTGTAAAACTCGGGTTTATCGTCGAGTTCTTTTATTCGACGTACATATTGCAAGAAAAGAATTTCTGCCTGTTCCCCCGTAATGGTTGTTCTGTAGAGGAAGACATCCTCTCCTTTGGCTGTTGCCCTGAGCATGACGCTGTCCCGTTCGGTTGAGGCCACGTATATGATTTCAAACATCTTATATATTCCTCCTATCGCGGAGAAGCCTTCATTTTTTTCACGTCTTGTCTCTATCGAAAAGCATATGTGACCATCATCTCCAAAATCAAAACTTACTATTGGATGCGCCATTAAACTTGAGCCCCAGTAGTTGAGAAATAAGTCGACTCCGCGCAAATTTTTCAAATTGAATGTTTGGTTTATGTAAGACACGGTATAGTCATCTGGCGTCCTGAATTCGAAGTCTCTTATGTTTTCGATAGTGACAATCTCTCCGCTTGTTTCTGCGCTGGGGATTTTCCCATGGACAATCTTCCAATCCCTGTCCTGGCTGGGGGATATGGATATATGCCATATCAGAATGATTAGAAAGCCCGAAATCGCCACACACAGTCCTTTCCAACGTGGACGGATAAAAAATGTGCTCACCAAAAAAGAAAGGACCCATAATATCGAGGGCAGCAAGTGGAGCTTATGTGTGCTACTTATGTTGAAATATAGTGCACCGAGCGCCCAAAGGAAAAGAATCAAATAACATGGATAAAAAATCATGGCAAATGCGATTTTCGCAATCTTGACAGTACGCGGATACTTTTCTGAAAACAGTCTGGAGTAAAAAGATTTTTTCATTTTCTGCCTATTATCCTATTTCTCGGACGACAGGTGTTCAATGATAATCCTGCGTATTTCCTTGGAACATTCCGGCGTGACTTGGACATTATGTCCGGATTTTATTATCAGCTCGCTTTCCACCCCCTCGATGTGCGAACTCCAATATGGAACGACACCGTCAGATCCTTCTTTCCCTCCATCTCCGCTTTCGTCTCCTATGATGGAATGTCTTTTTACAGTTTTATTTATCAGCAGTTCGTTGAAAGACTTAATGAAAATTGAGTCGGGATCGAGATTGTCTATGGATGTGAATGTCTCCAACCTGTTGGCATCGGATCTAATATGGGAGGATATTTTTCGGAATGCGTTTTTTGTTTTTCCAACCACTGCGAACGGAAGAGTTACAAGGGACGACCCGAACTTTGAAACTTTCCATTTCGCCACCTCAGAACCCTTGTGCGGGGTTGCTATAAATATGGTTCTTTTTACAAAAGGCAGTGGTTCGAATATCATCGATTCTTCGAAAAAAGACCTTTCGCTGGGAGACAGGTCCAACTCATCGAAGCTCTTTTCAACTGAGATCATTTTCAGAAGCATGTTTGGAAGCTTTTTGCCCTCGGAACTTTTTGTCATCAAACTGGTCAAAATTCCTCCCATGCTATGTCCTATTATTATCATCTTGCCGAAATTTGGATTATCGTCTCCGCATCGGGCTTTTGGTAATCTCCGCATTCGTATTGTTCGTAATCAGTCTTATCTCTCTAGGCATGCTCAAATATTTCAGGGAAAGCTATGAATTCTTTACGATTGTTGAATCTTCTGTTCAGGGGCTGGAAAAGGGGGCCAAGGTAAAACTTAAAGGGGTTACGATAGGACAGGTCAGCAAGATACAGTTGGCAAGCGATCGCAGTGTTCATATATACATGTCCTTTGATCCTTATGCGTTTGTGAAAAGCTCCCAGAACAAGATAGACATGCTCAAGGTTGAAGATCCCCTGACGCTATTTAGGCAAAAAATAAGCGAAAGGGTCAATGAAGGCATGCGTTGCCGTCTGCAATACGGAGGAATAACCGGGGACCTTTACGTGGAGATAGATATCTTTGATCCAAAGGAACATCCGATCAAAGAATTTGAGATGGATGATAATCATCCTCCATATATTCCATCCACCCCTTCGGCTTCGATTTCAAACATAATAGAGGAAGCACAGAAGACCGCCACAAACATATCAAAAGTGGACTTTGAAAAGATCTCCGCTCAGCTTGCCTACTTCTTGGAAAATGCCAATGAAATTATCGCGGATCAAGATGTCCGAAATACGTTGTCCGAAATGAGAGCCCTGACTGCAAACCTAAACGCAATCTCAGCTAATTTAAACGACGTCCTAACCAAAAAAGAAATTGAAAGCACAGTGCAGAACCTCAACGAAATGCTAAGGGTCACAAAGGACCTCGCAAGCTATCTTGAAAGAAATCCCAACGCCATAATAAGGGGCAAAAGAGACAAGCCCGTGGTTCCATCGGAAGACTGAATATAAATCTAGGAAAAACGGAATTACTTCACAAACTCGAGCTTGTCTTCAGGTTTGATGGTCGCACCTGTCTGGAAGGGCTTCTTCTCAAGACATTCCACGAATATCCTCGCCCAGCCGTCGACAATGTCTTCAAGATTTCCGTAAGCGGTAAAATCGTCAGTGTTGAAAAATGCGGCATCCTGTTTTTCGCGATCCGCGAAAGTCGCAACAACTTCCTTAGTAATGGAATCCCTTATCACGCCCTCAATTGCAACTGATGCCTGAGTGGGACTGTCGGATGCTGCCTTTGCCCCCACCTTCACCGGCGAAAGAAGCAGTCCAAAGGGAGTCAAGTTGCTTAGATTGCTGACCCCTCCAATGACGGGTTTTCCTGGAACAACTTTGACAAGCGAAAGTTCCAGCATCAATGTGGAGGGGCTGGGCGAATTCGCGAGCCTTATCACTTTACTGTTTGCTATCCTCTTCTTGAAGGCGTTTTCAGTATATTTTGCAAAATCCTGGACGTCCTTATTTTCTTCTCCTATCCAAGTGCGGACATTGTTCCTTTCCATCCAGTTGCGTTGTGAAAATGCATCCTTGGTGTATACCGGAACCACCATCACGCTATCATAATTTGCACCATTGATTTTCGGATTTCTCCAGACTTTATCCAATGGAACTATCGCGTATTTCTTCATCAGCTCCTTATGCGGAATAAAATTTGTCGTACTGTGTGGAGATGTCTTGCATCCGGAAAAAGAAAGAAACAAAGCTGCTACGAAACAAACCCCAACGATCCTAGAAATCATTTTCATTTTTAATCCTCTTTATAATTTTTTGTAACTTAATTATGTTTTTGTAAAAAACAAAACGACATAATTAAGCTTCCTTTTCGATTAAAGCTTTACTATTAATTCGAAGAAAATTTTCTTAACTCATCAAGTTTTGCTGACGCAGCTCCGGAATTTATTGACCTTCTCGCTAGAGATATGGCTTCATCCCATTTGTCCGAATTTTTGCTTGCGAAAATCGCAGCAGCGGCATTGAGGACGGCAATCTGTCGCCTAGGGCTGTCATCCTTTTTTGGATCAAGAATTTCCTGTATTATCTTGGCGTTCTCTTCGGCGTTTCCCCCTGATATGTCATCTCTTGAGCACAGATTGAAACCGTGATGAGTTGGCTCGAATTCGTATTCAATTATCTGCCCGTTGCGAATTTCGCAGATCAGCGTTGTAGAGCAGAGGCTTATTTCATCCAATCCATCGTCGCTATGGAGCACAAGAGCTTTTTCGTAGCCGATTTTAAGCGCAGCATCAGCTACAAGCCTGCAAAGATCTTCGCTGTAAACTCCGATTATTGCCTTTCTCACCGATGCGGGGCTGCAGAGAGGTCCTAGAATGTTGAATATAGTCCTGAATCCGAGTTCCTTTCTAACCGGCGCGGCATATTTCATCGCAGGATGAAAGTTCGGAGCAAATAAAAATGCAATTCCTATGGAATTTAGGCATTTTTCGGCCTTTTCCGGACTTATTGAAATATTTACCCCGAGCTTTTCCAAGACATCCGCACTCCCGGATTTTCCAGACACCGCCCTGTTTCCATGTTTTGCGACGGTAATTCCAGCGCCGGAAGCTATGATCGCGGCGGCTGTAGATATGTTGAATGTCCCACAGCCGTCGCCACCGGTCCCACAGGTGTCAACTGCGTTGGGGTCGTTGCACGATATTTTGACCGACTTCGCGCGCATTGCCGCCGCGCAACCGCCAATTTCGTTGGAATTTTCTCCCTTCGACTTCATCAAGGTAAGCCAAGTGGCGAGGCTTGCCGCCGGAGCCCCACCGCTCATAATGACGCTCATTGCATCGAAAGATTCCTGATACGAGAGATCTTTTTTTTCAACAAGTTTTTGGAGGGAAACATCGAAAGCGTTTTTCATGATTTAAGAACTTCACTTGTAAATGCCTTTCAGCTTGTTCAGGTTATTTTTCGTGGCGGAGGCCCAGCTGTGATTTGGGTAGCGTTGAATAAAGTATTCGTACCAGTATATCGCGGCATCTACGTTTTTTTCCTTCTCAGCGCACATTCCAGCGGAATAAATGTATCCGGGCGCGAATTTGGATTCCGGGAAATAAATTATGGCTTTTTCCGCTATTTTTCTTGCATCGGCATATAGATAAAAATACATCTTCAGCCGTATCGCTTTGTCTATCATTTCAGGAGAATCCGACAATTCATGCTTCTTGAAGGCATTGTCCGCGATGAAACTGGTCCACATAGGTATGGACGCAACAGCTACCGCGCCGGCAACAAAAACAAGTATTATCAGCTTTTTGAACATGCGTTAAAATAGGCTGTGGAAGAGCTTTTTGCAACAAAAGCCGCCGAAAATCGGGAAACTCCCATCTTCAAAAGCGACTTTTGCGGTAAGAGTAACTATGGTGGAGGTGGCGGGAGTTGAACCCGCGTCCTGGATACGGCTCACAATGACATCTACATGCTTAGTCTATCTTTTTAGTTTATCGTCCTCCGTCTTGCCGGAGACAGGCTGACATCAGACTATGCCCGTTTTTTCTCGTCCGGAGCACTTAGGGCAGGAGTCTCCGGACCAGAACGCTGCCTTCGTCTTTATCCCCTAGCGTTCGTCAGGGTAAAGACGTCGCTGAACTTAAGCAGCGATAGCGAATTCTTCGTTCGCAGTTACTATTTTTAACCGATTATTTACGAGGCCAACGGTCATCCTCGGCATGCCATCAGAGCTTGACGTTTCCAATCGAAACCGTATCACCCCCGATTATTTCAA
>CAZXAC010000063.1:0-3535 GCA_964638335.1 uncultured Lentisphaera sp.
GTCATGTTAAGGTTGCTGGAAACTATGCAGCGGGGCTTCATCCTAATATCATCGCGAAAAAGATGGGTTATCCGATAGTTCTGTATTTGGATGCGAAGACTAGGTCGTTTATAGATGAGTTTGGGACAAGCAATTTTATAGCCATAGACAAGAAGGGAGCCTATGTCACACCCGATTCTGCTACGATACTGCCCAGCATAACAAATAAATCCCTGATGGCGATAGCAAAAGATATGGGAATCAAAGTTGAAAAGAGACCAGTTGCGATAAAGGAACTTAAGAATTTTGTGGAAGTTGGGGCCTGTGGTACGGCTGTTGTTATAACCCCCATAGAGGCGATAAAGTATAACAATATGGAATGGTCTTTTCCCGATTCCGACAAAGGAATCTTGAAAAGGTTGTATGAACGGCTTGTTGGCATACAAAGCGGTGAGATAAAGGACAAGTTTGGGTGGTTGAAGAAGTGTTGTTAGGTTTTTCTTACGGTCTGCAAATTTCCACTGCGGCGCTTCTTGCTCGAGTTAGCGCTCCAGGTTTATCAACTGTGATTTTCGCTGACAACACCCCTTCGTGAGACAAGCATATTTCTGCAGTTTTCTCCGCTATGGTTTCTATCAGGTTGAAATTATTCCCTTCAATAAGAGCGATAATTTCTCTTTTTAAGGATTTATAGTCCACTGTGTCAGCAAGATCATCGCTATTTGCCGCTTTGCGAATTTCGCAACCCAGTTCAATGTTGATAATTATGTCCTGCGGCGCGACCTTTTCTTTAGGAAAAGTTCCGACTATCGTCTTTAAGGTCAGATCTCTTATTATTATTTTATCCATGTGTTTAAAATATATTCCCAAAGGCAAAGGACAAGTTGAGTTAATAATCAGCTTGGTTTATGATCTTTGGAATAATTCCGCAGTTTTTTATCTTGGTCGAGTCTTTTATTGTTCGAATATTGTCTTCGACTAAAATTCCGCTTTGATTTTCATTCATTGAAAATGCTATTCCCAGTATTTGGATTTTTCTTGAACGCAGTGCGGCTACTGTGAGAAGCGTATGATTTATAGTGCCCAGAGATGGGAGACTTACTATTATCGCGGGGATCTTCAAGTCACAGATTAAATCAATCATCATATACTTTTTTACGATAGGCACCATTGTCCCTCCCGCGCCTTCGACCAGAATTTTCGATGAAGGATATTGTTTTCTAATTGCGTTAAATGTGCCGATTATTTTTTGGGGAATTATCTTGCGTTTTTCGTTTTTCGCAGACAGATGTGGTGATGCAGGAAGATCGAATCGGTACGGACAAGAAAGATTTTCTTCAAGGGCAATTATTTCGGGGCAGATTCTTTTGACTATCTCGTGATCCGGTTTACTCTCGGACAAGCCTGTTTGAACTGCCTTCATGTATGCTACCTGAAAACCTTTTTTGACAAGCTGTCTTGCTATAAAGCCGGATGCGAAAGTTTTTCCGACGTCAGTCCCTGTGCCTGTTATAAAGATGGCATCTTTCTTGAGCAGATTTCCTACGTCAAAAGAATTATATTGCTGGGATGCTTTCATCGCACCAGATTTTAATAAATATTGGATTGCTGCGAGTGTTCAATTAAGCCGCATAAGCTAAATCTAAGACTGTTCTTTTGCAAATCAAAAGGAGCTGACTTCAAATTTATACCAAACTGCACTTTAACGCCGCCCTGTCTGATGCTTGAATTGAAGAAGATAAAAGCTATTTTAAAAATCGAATTTAGGGAAAAATGAAAAGAGGACTAATAATGAAAAATCTAGCTATGATGTTTGTCGTGTCAATTGCAATTGTTGGCTTGAGTATTCGATTGGTCGCAGAAGAACTTCCTTTCGCTTTGACATTGGGTGGAGCGAAACCGGTTGCGGGAACATCTTTTGCGACCGTGCCGGGAACTGTTGCCGACAATGCCGAACTTGTTCTTGATGTGGATGAGCCAATGGTAATCATAAATGTTTTTCCCTGCAATGAGAAGGGTGAGGCCAAGGAAGGCGCATCTCCCGCGATAATAATGATACAAGGTGGGAAAAAGATTACGATAGACCAGACAATGGATAAGAAGAAACTTTCCGTAGGAAACTACATAATGAACATTGTCGCAGGTGGAAAGACTGCCCGAGTGATGTTCTCCGTCAAATGAGCCTGTGTTTTGGGATTAGTGACCAGGTGGAACAATATCCCTTGGATTAATGCAAATGAAATATTTATTTTTACAGTTATCAGTTTAAGGTTATGACATCGGTTATGAAAATCAGTTCATAAGTGGGTGAATGCTATGGGCGGAAGCTTTTTGGGAGAACTGTCAGAAAAGTTCAGAAATGACAGGACGGCAATGATGGGATTTTTGGGAATTATTTTTTTTGTCCTCATCGCGCTTCTGGCCCCTTTTCTTGCCAATGACAAACCACTCTTGGCTTTCTCCGAAGGAAAATTGTCTTTTCCGATGATAAGAACTTTTTTTGCTCCGGATTCTAATGAAAAAATGGTGGAAAAGACTTTTAATTATCTGTTATTAATATGTCCTATCATGTTTTTCTGTTTTAGATTCATATCCAAAGCAAAGTTGCCATACGTGTTATTTGTCTTGGCTGTTTTGTTTCTAGTTCCATTTCTTACGGCGAAAACCCGTCTAGACAGGACCGACTGGAGGGAAAAAGTCTCGAGGGAAAAATCTTTTGCTGTTTTCGCCCCGATTCCTTACGGTCCGTTTGAAAATGTGTCTTCTCCATATGAGAAACCGAGTCCAAAGCATATTCTTGGTACCGATCAGATAGGCAGGGATATAGCTTCAAGAATGATATATGGGGGGAGGGTTTCTCTTGCGGTCGGAGTTGCCGCGACTGCGCTTACCTTGTTAATTGGTGTGGCGGCCGGGTTGATCAGCGGGTATTATGGGGGCAAACTTGATCTCGCTATGATGCGGATGGTCGAGATAATAATATGTTTCCCGACATTTCTTCTTCTCCTGATTCTCATGTCGATAATGATGGACAGAAAATTTGAGCAGTCTATTTTAATCGTCATATTTGTTATAGGATTGACTTCATGGACTGGATTGTCACGAATTGTCCGCGGAGAAGTTTTACAACAGAGACAGATGCCATATATAAGGGCATGTGAATGTCTTGGCTTGCCGGTGGGAAGGATACTTTTTTTTCATCTATTGCCAAATGTTGCTGGTCCAATATTTGTGAGTTTCACCTTTGGCGTTGCTGGCGCCATTCTGGCTGAGAGTGGGCTGAGCTTTCTTGGGTTCGGAGTTCAACCTCCCACCGCAAGTTGGGGAGAACTTCTTCGCCAAGCTTTTGCTGACCCTAAAACATACTGGCATCTGACTTTGTGGCCGGGGCTTGCGATATTCGCATCCGTGTTGTCTTTCAATTTCGTTGGAGAAGGAATCAGAAAAGCGATTAGCCCACAAGAATGAGGAATATGCTGGCGCATGATTTATCGCTTTGCTCTCGAACCCCCGGGTTCTCATCCCTTTTTTGAATGGTATTTTTGCGATTTAAACG
>CAZXAC010000063.1:3635-12076 GCA_964638335.1 uncultured Lentisphaera sp.
AAGTTGAAAATCGCTATTAAGACTGCCCTTGGGCAGTGGCGGAGAGGGAGGGATTAACGTTCCTCATAGAATTCGTCACTATCATGCTGGCGCATGATTTATCGCTTTGCTCTCGAACCCTCGGGTTCTCATCCCTTTTTTGAATGGTATTTTTGCGATTTAAACGAAGTTGAAAATCGCTATTAAGACTGCCCTTGGGCAGTGGCGGAGAGGGAGGGATTCGAACCCTCGGTACGGTGTAACCCGTACGACGGTTTAGCAAACCGTTCCTTTCGGCCACTCAGGCACCTCTCCGTTGTTTAAAGGGAATTTGCTTTTCTGGTGGAATATATTATCTAATTCTGCAAGTTCAAAGAATTAAGGCGATGATTATTAAATTTTAAGTCTCAAATTTTTGCCGCTGATAAGGAAATCCGGGTCGTAGGAACTCTTTGCCTGGCGCAGTCCTGGGATCGCAAGGTCCTGTTCCCGGTTTATGAAAGTGCATTTATCTGAAAGATATTTTGCTGTTTCCCAATTGATTATTTGGGCGGCTCCTTTGATGTTTCTGTCGGCCTTTTCGAAGTGAACTATATATGTATTAGGGTTTTGTCTTGAGAAGACTGAAAATGCTATCATTGAGCCGTTTGCGAATATCGCAATTCCCTCGAGTCCAATATCTTTGAAATGATTGAAAGCCCTTCTTATGGCTGATTTTTCATGTGTTATTCCGATATGTTCGCAGGTTTTTATTTCGCACCATTTTTCGGCAAATTTGAAGCAATCCTCGTAAATATCAGATGTTATAAGCCTGCGTTGATAGGAAGGATTTGCGCGCATGAACTGAGACACGAGATTCTTCTTTTTTGCGAGTTTCGCTCCCTTCAGTTCCACGAGTCTATCGGTGCGGTGCAAGTAATCGAAGAGTTCGTCGTTTTCTTCGACTTGGAATAAGTTTTCTATTTCAGGGTTCTCAGTTATATATTTTTCCGTAGCCTGCAAAATCATGAAATTATCGCGTGGCAGATTAAAGATGTCTGGGAATTCCGCTAGCTTCGATGGTGGGGGATTTGGGAATGGCATCAGAAGAGTATTTTCTGTGCCATAGAAAAAATACATTAGGCCGTCTATTTCAGTCCAACGGGTGTCGTATATTTCTCCCCAGTTGAACAGATTAGCGAAAGAATACTCGCATGTGAGATCCTGAAGCCCTTGCAATACAGGCTCGATTCGAGGTCTGTCTGAGAGGCGTATGGGGTTGAGCGTTGAGGACATTATTTGGTTTTCTTTGTATTTTGGGATACTATTATTCCTAATTTGGAATTTAAAAATGATTTTTAAAATAAAAAAGGAGCGACTGTTCGCCGCTCCTTTTTTGTGTATCTGAGGATGTCCTACTTATTCAGCATCAACTTTGTATTGTTTTCCCCGCCGTTTAGGAGATACAAAAGTGGTGTTGGTCTGTCAACTCCCTTGATGTAGGAGGGTCTTGCGGACCATATATTTCCTGATATTGTTCCTGTGAGATCCATCCAGAACTGCAATCTAGCAGTAGACAATCCCCATATCATATGGAAATGGTTTGCCGGCGCATAGTGCTTGTATTCATCCATCGTGGCGTATTTGGGGCAGACGTACGTGTGAGGCCATGCCCATGACGAGGTATGTCTAACTTTTTCACTTAGTTTTACTGGCATTGAAATTGTCTCCGCCTCGTCCCACATCAGGGTAAATGCGTTTGAGAGTGTGCTGTAAGCTAGGCGTCCTGCGATTCCTTCAATTCCGGCCGGCGTGATGAATGTGACACTGTTTCCCATTCCAGGGAAATAGCCCTTGTCTGCCAATGGCATGGAGACGCCTTTCATAATCTCTTTCACTGGAGTTCCTGGGAGAGCCGCCCAGTCGAATGACGCGCTTCCGGAGTTGTCCCCATCCACAAATCCCTTTGATGCCCATTTGTCTTTTTCAGAGTATTTCACTCCCAATGAATCTGCCGCCTTTTTTGCTTCCCATGGTTCCCACACTTTTCTGAAATCCATGAACAGTGGAGGATTGCCGCCGGTCAACTCCGACATGAATAGCATGGTGAGTATTCCCTGAACGTCAGCCTCGGTTCCGAATGGAAGCGGCTTCTTTGGTCCGTTGTGATCAAAGCTGCTGTTAAAGAGCGATTCCATCGCATCTGCCACTGGAAGCGGTATTCCGCGCAGATCTGAGCCCCATTCTAGCTGGCTCATGAATCCGCCGCCTATTCCGTTTACTTCCTTGATGAGATCTCTTACGATCAGATACATTGCGAGGCTTTGGTTGAATCTTTCGCTGTCCTGCTCAGTTGGAACGTCCAGTCTGGATCCGACATATTCATCTATCCATGCGCGCAGTTTTTTTAGTTCTCTTGGATTATACGCTTTCTTTGTCAACATGTCGGAGAGCAACTTCATGTCTAATCGTGTTATTTCGATACCATATTTGTTTCTAGTGGCGAGGACGTGCGCCAACGCTGTCTCCATCCCCATAGAATCATGTCCAAAGACGACCATTCTCTTGCCTTTAAGTGATACGCTTGTTTTTGCGGCGTAAGCCCATTCTACGAGATTGTCCTCAGTTTCCTGTGTCATTACGGGGTTCAATCCTGTGTCTGGCCATGTTCCCACGTTCAGGTGCGCCAATCTGCCGTATTGTGCCAAAGCACCATTCAGCGCATGTGCGAACACGACGCCTGGTTTTGGTCCGCTATTTCCGCAGGTTATGTTGAGAGGTGTGTCCTTGGGGAACTGTTGTACAAGGGATATTGCGCTTAGCTGAGGGAATGCCCATGTGTCTGGTGCAAGCACCAAGATGCGAACTCCGCGATTTAGGAAGGATTTTGCCACGATATCAGCTTGAATTTCTCCATCCACTAAGACGTTGCTGTAAACGACATCCAGTTCTGGGATTCTGCTCGCTATTTTATCTGCCACCATTTTTACGATGTTTGCGGCGCGTTTTCTAGAATCTGAATCTACTCTCGGATCACATGTTGCGAAGACTCCCAGTACCGTCTTTTCAGATTTTGAGTTGACCTCTTCCACTGCTTTTGCTTTCCGGATTTTCATTTTTATCCCTCCGTTTTTATTTCTTCACTTTAGTTTTTTTTAAGAAAATTTCTATTACGGGAACGGCGATATCAGGTCGTCTTTGCGGCATTCCGAAAGAAAAGAGGCTTTTGCTCTCAGGACTTTGCGCCAAGTGCCAAGAATCTACCGCTCTTGTTTTTACCTCAGAGGCGTCATGAAGAAATTGCGCGTAACCGACCCTGTCAAAATAAGCCTGTCCTTCCACCAGAAGGAATTTATATGGCCATGATAGGATGTGTATGTAGAGAATATCCTTTTCGGGGTTATAAGTAAGCTTGCATCCTGGGGGCGCCTTGAACTCCGGAGGAGCGGCTGTGCATCCGTATATTGAGCGGCTGTTTTTTTTCATCCATTCCCCTAGGAAGCGGAGTCTTTCAAGAGCTCGTGCGTCGAACTCGCCTCTCCCCGTTGGACCGACGTTCAGGAGCAGATTCCCTCCCTTGCTGATGCAATCTATCAGGGTATAAAGTATTTCCCCCTTTTCTCTCCATCCGTGTTCATCACGGGCATATCCCCATGACCCAGAGAAAGTTTGACATGCCTCCCATACTTTGATATTGCCATTTTCATCTCTTGGTGGTTCCGGCGGTTGGAATTGCTCTGGAGTTTCGAAGTCTCCCGATCCTGGGAGGTCAAGCCGGTTGTCAATCATTATTTCTGGTTGTAGTTCTCTCACAAGCTTCACAAGATTTTCGGAATCCCAGTCTTTCCTGCCTTTTCCATCCTTTCCTGGGAAAGAGAAATCAAACCATATTATATCGATCTTTCCAAAATCGCTCAGGAGTTCGCGAACCTGATCATACATGTACTTTCTGTATTTTTTGAAATCTCTTTTTTCGTTCTTTTTTATCTCTTCGGGATTGTCCCACATTGGGTGTAATCTGTCGACTGTGTAGTGAGGATGATGCCAGTCAAGCAAAGAATAATAAAAACCGACCTTTATGCCTTCGTCCCTGAAGGCTTTCAAAAGAGGTTTCAAAATGTCTTTTCCGTAAGGCGTATTTGTAATCTTGTAATCTGTGAATTTAGTGTCCCAAAGGCAGAATCCCTCATGATGTTTTGTTGTTATCACGAAGTATTTCATTCCTGCATTTTTTGCTTCCCTAGCCCATTCGGCTGGATTGAAAAGATCTGGATTGAAGTGATCGAAATACTTTTGGTAGTCATCGTCCGTGATTTTGTTCCTTTGCTTCATCCATTCGTGGCGAGCGGATAGGGAATAAAGTCCAAAGTGGATAAAAAGACCGAACCTCGACTTAGTGAACCATTCCGTCCTTTTTGATTTTGTCATTTAACAAGCTCCTCTTTGTATGACATAAGATTACATCTGTATTAATGCTTGAAAATTAACAAAAACACTATATTTGTGTATTATTCTAACATCATCATACACTATGGCTGAAGTTTTTTCTTCTTTGGGATTGCGTATACTTCAAGTTGGCTGGACGCGTCTTGGAGGCTGGTGGAACTACAATGATCTTTCCGCTCCATATTGGCGATTATACTGGAATGATTCTCCCGGGGCATCCGTAATTTTTGAAGGAAGACGTGTGGCGCTTGACCCTGGCAAGATTTATTTGATATCTCCTGATACTGCTTTTTCTTCCATAGCACCTTCCTTGACGAAGAAGGTAGCTCACTTTTACGCTCATTTTGCTGTTGAAAGTGAGATGTTTCATCTGCCAGATTCGCTTTTTATTTTCAATGCGACCGACTCAAGCTTGGGGGAGATTCGTGAGATTATAAGACTAGACGAATGCGGAGAAAGCTTTAAGTCTGAAATGAGGATCATATCTCTCCTTGCCGGATTTCTTGTTACGATGCCGGTAAGGATATCTGGCAGAACTCATGGTGGCAGGCTCAGGAAGGCAATTGAGATATTAAAGAATCATTGCGAGCGTGGCATATCCAATACTGAGCTTGCTTCTAAATTCTCAATGAGTACCAACTCATTTTTGCGTTTCTTCAAATCTGCAAGTGGCATAAGCCCGCAAAAATATCTTAGGCAGATAAGGATTGAAAGAGCTTGCTTTATGTTACACTATACCGATAAAAGCATAGAGGAAATAGCGGCAAGTCTTGGTTTCTGCGACAGATATCATTTTTCAAAGGTTTTTTCAGAATCCAGAGGAGAGTCGCCTGGAGCTTTCAGAAGGAAAATCTATGCGGGGCGCGTAGTTGTGGGCAAATCGAAAAATCTAGATTTATAAACACTTTCAAAGCGCAAATGCAGGTTGTCTCAGTTCATTCCGGGTGTCATGTTGTTTTCCCAAGATGCCGGGCGATTGACCGGTATCGCGCTTGCTCCTTTTTTTTCTTGGGGTGTCTGGCATGAGGTCAAAAGTGTGGCGATAATCAATGTTGTCAATAAAAAAAAAGACCGCAGTGAGCGGTCTTCTGAAATTTCGTTCGATGCTTTAGAACATTTCATAAAATTTCATTTCTGATATTTGCATTGCGA
Source organism: uncultured Lentisphaera sp. (assembly GCA_964638335.1). Classification (GTDB taxonomy): domain Bacteria; phylum Verrucomicrobiota; class Lentisphaeria; order Victivallales; family GWF2-50-93; genus DYMC01. Next base: position 9,192 of record CAZXAC010000063.1, read on the forward strand.
TTGTCGCAATGATAAGGAGCAGTGATATTATCGGAAGAACTGTGTTTAAAAGAGTTTTCATTTCGCGCCTCCAAATCAGTTGCTGTTATCTGGAAATTTGACTACGTCTCCGATTTGTATTTCGGACCATTTCTTGTTGGGAACAATATCCGCGACCGAACACGATTCGTTAACCCTTACTATTTTGATCTCAGCCACAGGCTCATCCTTCCTAGAAACAGTGAGCGTCCTGCCTACAGGAATCTCAACTGGAACAAATTCCTTCCCGAAAGGCGGTTTTCTAACCTTAACTTGTCCATCGTTGTCGAATCGGATTATTACGAAATTCCATTTGTCGTTTACTTCAAGGATTGTCCCTTTTATCATCTTAAGCAGGTCCTCGTTTGTTATCTTGCGGTCTGTTGGGAATCCTTCGCCTGCTATTATCTTTCTCATATTCTCTATTCTGTCATCTCTTTCCTTGAGTTGATTTTCAAGTTCGGTTTTTGCGGCGATTTCCATAGCCAGCTTTTCCTTAGTCTGTTTGAGTTCGTCTCTGGCTACAAGTAGATCTCTCTTCGTTTGTTCAAATTCGTTCTTCTTTTCTTGGAATTTACCTTCAGCTCCAGAAAGTTCCGCAGCGTAATCTTCCCCAGAGAGGGAAGGAGGTGTAACTTCCATGATGCTACAGAGTTTTGATATATGAGATGAATAGGTGTCCAAGCGTTTCTTGAAATTGTCTACGTTGCTGCCGAATTCGTTTAATGCCGGCCTGAACTTTTCAAGATCCTTGAGGGCTGTAGGATCAACGGTAAAACCTAACGTCTTTGAAGAACTGACGATCTGGTCAACTATCGCTTCATCTCTGGTGTTTACTTTTGCTACCGTGTCAAGTATGCTCTTCTTCTTTTCTTCATAGGTCTTTATGCTTTTGAAGACCGTTGTCCCGTAGGTTTCTGGAGTTTTCAGCGTTTCTGAAACCGTATTCAAAGCGTCAGCGAGCTCATCTCTCTGTCTCATGATGTCAAGGGTCTGTTTTTCAAGGGGTTTTATGACATTGTCAAGATTTTCGTAATTTTTCAAATGCAACGTCTTTGTTTTATTCTCTGCCGCCTTCGGGTCTTTCTTTTCATCAAGTTCAAGCTTGTCGGTAAGGAGCTTCTTGCTGTATTCGGTCTCGCTCTCCTTATCCATGGTTTTGGATACCTTGTTTATCATGTCGGCCATTTTATCGCCTCTGAATCTGAGATGCTCCCTCTTTTTGAAGAGTATCGTCCCGAGGACTACGCAAGCGATGGCGAGGACCAAAACAACCACGTTTACAATCTTGTTGACTATACCCATTTGGAACTCCTTAGTTTCTTTAGGCTAAAATAAAAAAACAATTTAATCGCATATTTTAGCCTCTTAAGAAATACTTGTCAAGCAAAAAAAACTGAATAGCTTATTTTTTTTAAAAAATTAAAAAACTCAGCACACTATTATTTTTTATCCTCGTTTAATGCGCTTGTTGACATGGGTGTTTCTAAGGATATATTCCCACGAAAAGAACGAAAAGAAAAGATGAAAAATGAAGAAAAAGCTTAATAAAAACTATCCAGTCCCACCGAAGAGGAAAAAGGATATCGTATCAATTCTGGCGATCTCTCTCTTTGTTTTGACATTTGTTTTCGAGTTTTTCTTTATATTTTGGTTGCCTTCGAGACTTAATTCCGATAAAAGGTGGGAAAAAGAAGTGGCTTTGGAGGAGACTACCGAGCTTTTGGATTTGGTAAGGGCAAATGTCAGTTCGATAGGAATGAAGAATAAAAGCGTATCAGGAGAGACTGATATGGCAAAGGACTGTCTTGATGACTATGCTAGGTACATGAGAGAAAACAAGGAATTGATTGGCGAGGATCATATAGCTGAAATTTATTCCAAGCTTATCGAGTTTGAACGCGCGTTTAAACATTGGAAGGCTAAGGGTGCGCACTCAAAAGATTCTGAAATAGATGTCAAATTCTTTATCCAGTCCCAGTTTTACAGGATCTAGGTAAATAAAAATTCTGATAATGTTAGGAGATAATTATGATTGCTTCTTTGGGTAGAGTAAAAAAAATAATCTCCGGTTTTAAGTCCTCCAGGGTTGCCGTATTTGGAGACCTTATGCTTGACGTTTACATAAATGGCAAGGCGGAAAGGATTTCGCAAGAAGCGCCGGTGCCAGTTGTCAGAGTAAAAAGTCAGAGTTGCACTCTTGGCGGAGCGTCAAATGTGATGAAGAATCTTTCCGTCTATGGCGCTGATGTTTACGCTTACGGGGTTGTTGGAGATGATGAATTTGGAGAAAGGCTTGTGAACCTTTTGGGACAAAATGATATAAAGTCTGATTGTGTTATTCGTTCAAAGGGCAGGGGAACAATAAGAAAGGAGCGCGTAGTGGCCGGTTCCCAGCAGCTGCTTAGGATTGATTACGAAGAAACTAAAGAAATCGAAGATGATTTGCGCGAAGAACTTTTGGATGACCTGCTGAAAAAAATTGCGAAAGGAAAGCTTGATGCCGTTATCGTGGAAGATTATGCCAAAGGACTTGTAAATGCGGATTCATTGCGCAGAATAGCCGATGAGGCGGGCAGGCGCGGCGTGATTTGCGCCCTAGATCCTCATCCGAGCCATCCTTTCGATATAAAAGGAATAAGCTATATGACTCCTAATAGAGCAGAATCTTTCTGCTTGGCTGGGATGTTCTACAGCGATTCATCCGGAAAAACACCTGAGAAGGACGATAAACTTAAAGAAGTAGCCGCAATACTTCTGAAAAAATGGAACCCAAAAGAATTGATAATAACTCTAGGTGCCGACGGAATGGCCCTGTTTAAGAAAGCTTGGAAGCTTCCGCATGTTATACCAACAAAAGCAAAGGA
>CAZXAC010000064.1:0-12022 GCA_964638335.1 uncultured Lentisphaera sp.
GCGGCTTCTGTCACCCAGTACGGAAGCTTGACGCCTTCTTCCTTCAGCTTCTCGTAATCCTTTATTATTTGCTCCATCATTTCCGCCTGACGCATGGCTATGAACCGGTCGAATTGCGCACGTCTCTTAAAAACCTCCGCAGCCTCAGAAGACTCTTCCTTTGCGAGAATTTCGTCTGCGTATTTCGCGTTTTCGTCAAGCATTTTGATCGCCTTTTGCGGAGCTAGGAATTTTATCTGCTCTGCTGAAAGGTCGCCAAGAATCCTTTTTTCAATCTCCAAGCCTACTTTTTCTTTGCTCTCAATCAACTTTTCTTGCGCGATCTGAGCGGCGCGTATATCCAGGAGAATATGATATCTGGCATTTATCGCAGGCTGAAAATTGGGATTGATTGAGAGAATCCTTTCGACCTCATCGTAGGCTTTGAAATATTCCTTCATCAACTGATGGCAGTAGACCTTGAATATCAGCACATAGGGATCCAGCGGATGCTCCTTTTCGAGTTCTTCCAAGAGGCTTGCCAGTGATTTTGAATCCTTCATTCCAACCAATATGTCGGCTTTTGCGATTTTCGCATTCAGGTTCGAAGGTTCTCGTTCTATTATTTTCTCAATCTCCGAAAGCGCTTCCGCAGTTTTGCCATTAAGTTTATATAGCTCCGCTCGAATTTTCTCTCCTAGTATTGGATCATTTTCCATTTTCCCAGATTCCTCTGCCACGAAACTGAGCGCAGCATCTTCGCCTTCAACCTTGAACATGGACAACGCCACTCCCTTGATAGACTCCACATCCATGGGATCAATTTCAATAGCCTTCCTATAAAATTTCAACGATTCAGGGTATTTCTCAAGACGATAATAAGATGCCGCTATATTCTTGTAGACATAGTCGGATAGTTTGAATGATGCTGATTCCCGCTCAAACAAGCCAACAGCGTCCTGGTATCTTCCGCTCCAACACAATACAACGATATAATCCGATATGGTTTTATCCGTCCTTCCTCCTTCCATTTTCATCAATTCTTCAAACATCTTAATCGCTGAGGAAAAATCTGATGCTCTGGCAAGAGCCACAGATTCTTCATGGATTGACGAGATAGTCCGCTCATCTTTTGCAGGCTCTTCAACTACAATCTTCCCTTCAGGGACATTTTCGGAATCAATCTTATCCGATAAATTCTTTTCCGTGGATTGAGATTTAGATTCAAGCGCAGAACTTTCATTATCTTTTACGATTCTCGCATTAATGGTATTAATCTTCTTGAGAAGATATTCCGGAGCATCAGCATTTTTCCCAAAATACTCTTCATAGAAGGCTAAAGCCTGATTCTCCTCACCTTTCCAAAGCAGTACTAGGACTTTGTCCGCTTTGAACAATTTTTCGCTGGGTTTTTCAGAAATCAGCTTGTCAAGAATTTCAATCGCTTCAGAATATTTTTCTGAACGGGCGAGTTCAACAGCCAATTGATGCTGTTTCTTTATATGCAATCCCTTAAATTCAATAACAACGCTAGGGTATATTTCTTCCTTGGTCTTACTGCTCAATCCGTCAAAGATTGCAAGAGCCTCCTTGTTTTTTTCGAGCCGAAGCAGAATCCAGAGATATTCCGATATTATCCGCGGGTCATCAGGATTATCAAGATAAATCGGCTCCAATATCTCAAGGGCTTTTTCGTAATCACCTTTGCGGGCGAGCAACATAGCCTCTTTTTCGCCAGCCTTCGAAATGCTTCTGAAAATATCATCCAAAACATCAGAACGCAGCGATAGAGATGCAAGTAATATTAAAATAATTAAAAATGTTCTAATTGCGACAAACCCAAGATGAGTTTTATTATTGTAAAATTTATTGGCTTAGTATACATTAAAAAGCAGAAAAAAAAAGTTTGGAGTCCCGCCTTTGGAAAAAACAGAAATAAAAAACGAAGAGCTGCATCAGATAATACGCAATTGTCTTAAGCTGGATTCCTTCGCCTACTCCAGATACGGGGATTTCTCAAAAATGGCTCCGGAATCAGACAAGGCTCTTTGGACTGAGATGGCTTCTGATGAAAAGTCCCATGTCGATTTTTGGAGAAAATGCCTGGAAAGGAATAAGAATTTTGATCTACCTGACATATTTGAGAACAACAAAGAGATAAGCGGACAGCTTGAATTATTGGTAGCCGAATTCAAAAACAGTGAATTACCGAAGACTTACGATAGGCGTGCCTGTTTCAGAACCGCACTCCAAATAGAATCCCACCTCTTAATGCCGGAATTTTTCGCCATGTTAAACTTCTTCTCCTCTGAGGAAAATAATATCGCGAAAAGATACGGAGAACATCTTGAAAGACTCCTGATATGGGTCAGTAAATCGGATGAATTTTCAGATTTCAGATTTTTTACTGAAAACATAATCCATCTCTACAGAAAAAATCTAGCCCAAGCCATAGAATCAATAAAAGATCCTCTTACTGGCGCACTAAACAGAAGAGGCTTTTGGGAGAGAGCTATTCCTCTGCTTTCAATTTCGGAAAGAGACGGCAAGGGAATCGGCATAATCATGTTGGATGTTGATAATTTTAAGAAAGTGAACGATAGCTTTGGACATCCTGCTGGAGATGAAGTGCTGAAAAATTTGGCCTCCGTGATCGCTCAGTCTGTCAGAAAATACGATATTCCGTCCAGATACGGCGGAGAAGAGTTTATAATACTGTCAGCTTCAGACAATTCCGAACATCTGTTCGCGCTGGCCGAAAGAATAAGAGAGAAAATTAAAGAAACAATAAAAACCCCAGACTCAAAACCAGTTACAGCAAGTTTGGGTTGCAAATTCCAGAATAAGGCATCCAACACAAGAATTTTCTTGAACGAGACGATAGCAGAAGCAGACGCTAACCTCTACATTGCAAAAAAGACCGGCAAAGACAAGACCACAATATCCTAAATCTCAGAACAAACTATGGCGGAGAGAGAGGGATTCGAACCCTCGATACGGCAAGCCGTATAACGGTTTTCGAGACCGCCGCCTTCGACCACTCAGCCATCTCTCCGATTTTGCAAACAACATTTCAAACACGGTTTTCCGCGTGATGCCGCAGAGCGGCAAACGCGGCCACGTTATCCGCTAGAGCGGATTCACGTGGCGAGACCGCCGCTCCGATTGACAAGCCGGCTCCTCTTTCTTTCCGCGCAAATATGTCATTACAATGAATAAAATCAAGATTGAAAATAGTCATTATCAGCTTAGATTAGCCTCTTTGTTTTATAAAAAATCTAACGGAGGAAATCATGGAATCTGTCATATCAAAAGCGATAATAGAAAGATATTTCAACAAACTTCTTTTCAATCTCAAAATTGACTGCGCCATAGTGGGTTCTGGTCCTTCAGGTCTGGTCTGTGCTTACGCTCTGGCAAAGGCGGGCAGGAAGGTGGCAATATTTGAGAAACGTCTGCGTCCCGGCGGTGGTATAACTGGCGGAGCGATGTTGTTCAATGAAATAATATTCCCCGACTCTCTGTCCGATTTTTTGTCTGAGATGGGAATTCGCTACAAAGCGATAGACGGCAATTCTGAACTTCTCAGCTCGGATTCAATAGAAGTAGCATCGGCTCTGACATACAGGGCGGTAAATGCCGGAGCCAACATATTTAACGGCATATCAGTTGAAGACCTCATATACAAAAACGGGAAAGTATCCGGAATAGTAATCAACTGGACGGAAGTATTGGAAAATGGTCTGCACGTGGATCCTTTGATGATAGAGGCTAAAACTGTTTTGGATGCCGGAGGCCATCACGCCGAGCTCACTGCGAAATTCGCAAAAAAAGCAGGTATAAAGCTAAACACCGAAACCGGAAGCATAATGGGAGAAAAACCAATGTGGGCTGAAGAAGGCGAAAAAGCCACAGTGGAGAATACCGCAGAAGTCTTTCCGGGTCTTTTCGTTTCAGGCATGGCTGCAAACGGAGTCTACGGCTCATTCCGCATGGGACCAATATTCGGAGGAATGATATATTCCGGGCTCAAGGCGTCCGAACTCATACTATCCTCGCTTGAACAGCAATGAACGAAAATGGAAAAGCCTTTCTTGCGATAATCGCCACTCCGATAGGCAATCTCGGCGATATTACAATGCGCGCATTGGAAACTTTGCGAAATTCGCACGTGATAGCCGCAGAGGACACTAGGCACAGCTTGCAACTTCTTAACAGTCTGAACATAAAGAAACCACTAATTTCCTGCAGATCTTTCAACGAGGAAAAAGAATCTGACAGAATAATCCGCAAAGTGTTGGACGGAGAAAACGTATCTTACATATGCGACGCCGGAACGCCGTGCATATCAGATCCGGGATCGAAACTGATTTCAAAGGCTTTGGCAAATGGCATCGAGCCTGTTTTTGTTCCTGGAGTTTCTGCTCTTACCTTTGCCGTCAGCGCCTGTTCCTTGCCTGTCGCGAAATTCGCGTTTTATGGTTTTCCTCCGGTAAAAAGTGGCCGCAGGAGGAAATTTTTGGAAAAGATAAAAGATGAAGACAAGACGGTGTTCCTTTATGAATCCCCTCACCGCATATCAAAGCTTCTATCGGAAATTTCGGAAACAATAGGAGCGGACGCTGACGTTGCAGTGATAAGGGAAGCCACGAAAATTCACGAAGAATGCTTGCGGGGAAAGATTTCTGAAATAATTTACAACACTAAAGATAAAAACTGGAAGGGAGAGATAGTCGTGGCGATATATCCTCCATCCGCTAAAAATCAGGAGAAAGATGATGAAGACGAGAAAGATCGGCTTTGAAGGATGGAAAGACTGCGTTGAGATACAAAATGGAAACTTCAGGCTGGTGGTAACAACGGAACTAGGGCCAAGAATAATAGGGGCATTCCTTTCCGATGGACCGAATCTCATGTGCGTAGATCCTAAAACCGCGGGCAAAACTGGAGGCAAAGAGTGGAAGATATATGGCGGACATCGCCTATGGCATTCTCCAGAAGCCAAACCACGCAGTTATGCTCCGGACAACTCAAAGGTTGAAGTTAAAAATGTGAAGGACGGAATCATTTTCTCTTCCGGCATGGAACATATTACAGGTATAAGCAAGAGTTTTAAGATATCTGCGGTAGGCAGGAATTCTTTCAGAATAAGACATGTGCTGAAAAATGAAAATCTCTGGGATGTGGAACTTGCAGCATGGGCTTTAACTGTTATGGACGTCGGAGGCGTTGCGGTGGTTCCTCAGCCCAAAGGCGACAAGACCGCATTGCTCCCAAATAGATATTTTACCTTGTGGCCATACACAAATATGGCTGATCCTAGGCTCACTTGGGGAGAGAAATACGTCCTACTGAGACAGGATGTGAAGGCCAGCACGCCGGCAAAATTTGGAATCAACTGCGAAGACGGATGGGTCGCGTACGTGAACAAAGGCGCCTGCCTGAAAAAAAGATTCAATCATCTGGTGGACGCCGAATATCCGGATAACGGATGCAGCGTTGAATGCTATTCTTGCAACTTCATGCTTGAGATAGAGACATTGAGTCCACTTCATCAACTCCCCCCCGGAGAAAGCATTATTCACGACGAAACGTGGGAATGCTCGCCATGCCCGGGCATTTCGAATGAGAAGGATGCTGTCAAATTCTTCGCCTGATCTGATTATTTAAAAGAAGATTTATTGATTTTGAAAAATTTGCAAAAGTTGCGAATTTCGCAATTTAAGCATTTTGGTTTTGAAGCCTTGCAGATGGCTCTGCCGTGAGATATAAGTAGGAGGGAGAAGGCCGACCAATACTTCGCATCCAGGTGGGAGTTTACGAAGGCTTCTATCTTCTCGGGCGAATCTTTTTCTGAGACGTAAGATAGTCTCCTCATTATCCGCTGGACATGAGTATCAACAGGGAATCCGGGTTTACCAAACACATGGCCAATTACGACATTGGCGGTTTTACGCCCGATTCCAGGCATTTGCACAAGTTCCTCGATCGAACTTGGAACTTCCCCGTTGAATTTTTCGCATATCATTTTTGAAGCCGAAATAATGTTTTTAGCTTTCGCCCTGAACAAACCTAGCGGTTTTATGAGTTTTGAATATTCAGAAAATTTTGCCGAAGATGTTGATTTTGGATCCGGATATCTTGCAAATAACAAAGGGGCAAGAGCGTTAACTTTCTTGTCTGTGCATTGCGCAGATAAGACAGCCATTACAAGAAGTTGAAACGGATTGGAGTGTTTAAGGAAGCATTCCACAGGGCCATAACTCCTGTATAAAATCCGATATATTGCCAAGATTTGTGTTTTTACTGATTTTTTCATTTAAATATTTGTTTGTGAGGTTGTTGAATTTATATTCGTGGAACAGAAAGTCAATATTCTGCTTCCAATTGGAAAAACAAGAATAGAAAGACTATATTAGCCAATAAATCAAAAAAGGGTTTTCCTAGTGAATTTTTCGATTTTTTTCAACGGCGGTTTTTCCGCTTTGTTCGTTTTTTTGGCGGTCGGGCTTTGCATTTTCATACACGAGCTCGGTCATTTCCTAGTTGCCAAATGGCGCGGACTTCACGTAATAGCTTTCTCAATGGGCTTCAAAAAGATTTGGGGCAAAAAGTATGGAGGCGTCGAATACAGGATAGGATGTATTCCCTTCGGCGGCTACGTTGAACTTCCTCAGATAGACAGTTCGGGCGAAGCAAAGGACGAAAATGGCAACGTACTGCCCAAAGCGAAACCTTTGGATAAAATACTTACCGCCTTTGCTGGACCATTTTGCAATATTCTTCTTGGCGCTGCGTTTGCGTCCGTAATCTGGTTTTACGGTCTTCCTTCAGAATCTCCGCAAATGTCAAAAATAGAAGTTGCGCAAGTCGAGGAAGGAAGTCCTGAGTACAATGCCGGACTTAGAGCCGGAGACATAATAGAAACCGTCAATGGAAAATCTTTTAATTATACTTGGCGAGATTTCGTTGAGAAAATAATCTTCAACGTGGGTTACATCGAGCTCGGCGTAAAAAGAGGCAATCAGCCATTGACAATATCTTATGTTCCGGGCGAAAATGACAAAAAATTTCCAGGTGAAAAGATAGCATATCCGTTTTTTTCTCCAAGGGTGCCAGTCGTGGTAAAACCCATAAAGGGGTCTCAAGCTGAAAAAGCCGGTATTATCGAGAACGATATAGTTCTCGCGGTAAATGGAATTCCGGTTCGTGACTCCATACAATTCAACAGTCTTATCGATAAAAATAAGGGCAGAAATATATCCTTGACGGTGTCAAGAAAAAATGAAACCATGGAAATTTCGGGTTTAGTTCCGGAGAAGGATAGGGATGCCAAGGACCTATACAGAATAGGAGTCCAATACTCAAGAGAAATGCCTTTAACGATAGTGGAGGTTATCCCCGATTCTCCAGCGTATCTATCTGGAATCAAGCCTGGCGATGTGATTTTGAGAATAAATGAAAAGGCGATTGACGCCACCGACACTTTTTACGATGAGATACAAAACAACAAGGAAAACAGCATCAAACTCGAGATCTCAAGAGATGGTGGAATTCTGCGCATAGAAGGAATAAAAGCGGAACTTATATCCTCTTGCAACATAGGAACGCTTTTCGCATACTACGAGTATCCTACGCCTTTGGATCTTCTGGTGCAAACGGTTGAAAAGTCTTACAAGACTCTCAGAGGGATATTTTCCAAAAAGAGCAAACTCAAGGCGCGTAATCTAAGTGGTCCGATAGGAATTGTGCACAACGTAGGCAAAATAGTATATCTTGGCAATATCGTCGCGGCGATATACTTCCTAGCATTCATATCATACAGTCTGGCGATTTTCAATCTGCTTCCCCTGCCCGTCTTGGACGGTGGACATATCCTTGTCGCATTCGCTGAAGCCGTAATCGGCAGGCCACTTCCAGAAAAAATGCTGAAACCTGTGTATGTCACCTTTATAATACTGCTTGTGGGCTTGATGATTTTCGTGACGTATTACGACATATTGCGCCTCATAAGAGACATAAGATAAAACTTCAAACATTAACGAATATAAAAAATGTCAAAAGCCGTATTATTTCTTGCCGACGGGATGGCCGATGAACCCATGAGCGAACTAGGAGGCATGACGCCTTTGGAATACGCAAAGACTCCTAACATGGATAAGATTGCTGAATTGGGTGCCAGCGGAACATTTCTTTCTCTTCCCGGAGATTGTCCGACATCTTCCGATGCGGCAAACTTATCCGTACTTGGATACGATCTTGCAAATTCATACCCTGGTCGCGGTCCTATCGAGGCGGCGAGCAGAAATATATCACTAGGGAAAGACGATATAGCTTTTCGTTGCAATCTGATAGAGGAGGAGAGAGGAATTTTAAAGGATTACTCGGCGGGACAGATAAAAAATGAGGCTGCGGAAAAACTCATAGGCATCTTGAATCGGACGCTTGGTTCTGAAAAAATCATATTTCACAGCGGAGTAAGTTATAGGAATATACTTGTCCTAAGGGGTTCTGAATTTTCGGAAAAGATAGTTTTTGCCAAGCCTGATTCATCACAAGGCGAAAAAATATCTGATCTTCTGCCAACTGCCGCAGATGACAGCTTGGAATCAAAATATACCGCGGAAACACTTAGGGAATTAATAGGAAAATCAAAAAATATTCTTTCCAATCTTCAAGCACACGAAAACAATTCAGGAAAGGCTAACTCCATATGGCCATGGAGCCCCGGAAGAAAACCAAAGCTTGAGCCATTCTCTCAAAAATATCCCGGCGTCAAAGCGGCTGTTATCAGCGCAGTGGATGTTATTTTTGGAATAGCCGTCTGCACGGGAATGGACGTAATAAAAGTTCCCGGAGCGACCGGATTCATAGATACCAACTATGAAGGAAAAGCCAGCGCCGCGATAAACGCAATCAAAGATCATGACTTTGTATACCTGCACGTCGAAGCGATAGATGAATGTTCTCATATGGGCAGGCTCGATCTGAAATTGAAAGCCATTGAGGATTTTGATTCGAGGATAGTTGGACCTGTAATCTCGGCCTTGAAAGGAGAGGAACTTACTTTTGCGGTTTTGCCGGATCATCCTGTGCCATTGAATCTTAGGAAGCACACCAGGACACCGGTTCCAGTGGCAATATGCGGCCCCGGAATAAAATCGGACGATATACATAAATACAGCGAAAAGCTTGCTATTAAAGGTTCTTTGGGCATGATGAGAAACGATGAACTTATGCGAAAAATACTAGGTTTAAAGCCTTAAATCCTGGACATGCAATGCTCCCTGCAAAAAATCAAAAACTTCCTTTGATTATCCTTTCCGGGTTTCTTTCACTGCTCGCCGCAGTTTCAATAAGGGGATTTCTTGAGCGTGGTCTCTGGTATGATGAGTCTCTGACAATACTTGAATTTGTTGTTTGGCCAAAAACATATTGGGAACTTTACAAAAACTACAGCATTCCTAACAATCACATCCTTTACAGTCTGTTTATGCGGATCTTCTTTGATTTATTCGCAGGCTGGGTGCCATTGTCGAATCCGGTGCTTCGTTTTCCTTCAGTTATAGCAGGATTTTGTTTCCTGCTTTCATCTTTTTTCCTCTGGAAAAGGCATTCATCCGCAAACGCTGTTTTTATGGTTCTTTGTGTGCTTGCCATTTCGCCGATTTTTGCGATTTATGCAACTGCCATGAGAGGATATATTTTCAGCATGCTCGCAATTTCTCTCTCCATATCTGCAGTTATTTCCGCCAGCGAAAATCGCAGATTTTCATTCTGCCTATACTGTCTTATTTCGGTGATTGCTGTTGGAATAATGCCAAATAATGTGCTTGCGATATTCGCGACATCCCTTCTGCCGTTTATTTTGGGAAAGCTCGAGATTTCCATTAAATCAATCATAAAGTTTTGTTCTGTTCCATTCTTATCCCTACTTTTATTTTATCTGCCAAATTGGGGGAGATTTTTGAGGGTTCTTTCAATAAGGGAAGGATGGCAGTCTTCCGCCGCGACAACAACGGTTTTTTATGGAACAACTTTAATAATCTTCCTTATACCCGTTGCAATATCATTGATTTCTCTGTTCTCAAGGCAGAGTATATCAAAACTCAGAGCTTCACTATGTGTTTCTGTTTTTGTTATTCCGTTGGTATTCTTCGTGTTCCGCGCCCCTTCTCCATTTCCAAGGACTTTTTTGTGCATATTGCCAGTATGGCTATTTCTGTTTTCCGTAGGAATTGGAAAATTTGAAGAACAGATGAGAAAAAAGTTCTCCGAAGTTTTTGCTGAGAAGCTGGTATTCGCTTTAGTAATACTCAGTATAATTTCGGGGAATATTGTAATGATCTGGAGCGATTCATTCTCTAAGATATGCTCAAAATATGGACAGGATGACTTTTTCTCGCCTTATTTCATGAAGAAGGAATTCAATCCTGACAATACTGTCTCAGGACTTATTGCGCTAACTGAGGAAAAAGACGGGCTTGTTTTTTCAGACATTAATTCAGACCCGCCTTCCCTGAGATTTTCGGCGATGCGATTTGGCATGACAGACGGTTTTATAATTTTCGACAGACCGAAAAAGAGCGTTGAAATTTTCCCTCCAGAGGGAGAGCGTACGGCATTTATAGTCGCAAATGGAAAAGAAAGAGCCACAGAGATATGCAAGCGTTTTAATTTGGTTCTGACTGCGGAAGAAGGCGGCAATTTGAATCAAAAAATATTTCGCGTCGAAAAATATTCGCCTATCATCAAATCTCCACGCAATTGATTTGATAATTTCAGCATTCCGTCAATATTAAGCCGCAAAAACAACGAGGAGTAAAAATGAGTCTTCATCTTGATTTAAATCCTAAATTCAAAAAACGCCGCGGTCCGCTCGTGCTTATGATTCTCGACGGAGTAGGATACGGAAAAACTCCAGAAGGCGATGCAGTCCTTAACGCATACACTCCGACACTTGACAAACTCAGCAAAAGCTGTCCTAGAACGTCTTTGAAGGCTCACGGCAAAGCCGTTGGCCTGCCAAGCGATGAAGATATGGGCAATAGTGAAGTTGGACATAATGCAATTGGTTGTGGCAGGGTTTTTGCGCAGGGGGCAAAACTCGTAAGCGGCGCAATAGAATCCGGCGATATGTTCAAGGGCAAGGTTTGGAACGAAATCACCTCCAACTGTATCAAAAATCAAAGCGTACTACATTTCATCGGCTTGTTCTCGGACGGAAATGTTCACAGCCATATAGATCACTTGAAAGCGATGCTGCTTCGGGCAAAATCTGACGGAGTGAAGAAATGCGCCATACATATACTACTTGATGGCAGGGATGTCCCGGAAACATCAGCGCTGGATTACATAATCCCTTTCGAAGAATTCTTGAAGGGGCTTAATTCAGATACTTGCGATTTTAGCATAGCGTCTGGCGGTGGCAGAATGTTTATAACAATGGACAGGTATGGCGCTGACTGGAAAATGGTGGAAAGGGGTTGGGACACGCATGTTCGGGGAAAGGGAAGATATTTTAAGAATGCCGTAGAAGCGGTTGAGACGCTCAGAGCCGAGACTAAGGCGATTGATCAGGATCTGCATTCCTTCGTGATATCTGATGATGGAAAGAATCCCATAAGGCCGATAAAAGACGGAGATTCAGTAATATACTTCAACTTCCGCGGAGACAGAGCGCTTGAAATCACTTCCGCTTTTGAAGATGAAAATTTTGACAAGTTTGATCGTTCTCCAAGGCCGAACGTACTTTATGCCGGAATGATGGAATACGATGGAGATCTCCATGTTCCAAAGAGGTACCTAGTGGAGCCACCTGCGATAGATAGGACCATAGGAGAATACCTTTGTTCTGCTGGAGTTTCCCAGATGGCTCTGAGCGAGACTCAGAAATTTGGACACGTTACATATTTCTACAATGGGAATCGTTCCGGATATTTCGACAAAAAGCTTGAAGAATATATAGAGATCCCGTCCGACAGGGTTCCTTTTGAACAGAGGCCTTGGATGAAGTGCGCGGAAATTACCGACGAACTTATAA
>CAZXAC010000065.1:0-11753 GCA_964638335.1 uncultured Lentisphaera sp.
CCCTTTGGGAAGAGTCAAACCAAGCCTTTCTGAAAGAGATTTCATCTTTCCCACAAAGCAGTCCCTGGCAAGTATCGATGCGGCGGCAACTGCGATATCAGATTCAGCCTTTGTCCTCTGCGTCAATTTTATCTTGCGGCCTTTTACCATCAGAGCATTTCTGACAAGGCTTTCGTGCCCGAATTTATCCAGTATGACATGAGTTATGCCAGGGTTTTTCTCAAGCAGATTCTCCAATGCCCTTGAGTGCCCCCAAGCAAGTAGGCGATTAAGGTTCTTGAATTTATCATAAAGCCTGTTGTACGCCTCCGGTCCTATCGAAACAATGGAATAATTATCCTTGACGCTTTTTTTTATCTCTTTCGCCAAAATTGCGATTTTCGCATCACTCTTTATGCTCTTTGAATCTCTCACTCCAATCTTCTTCAGATAATGACATGACTTGTCGTCAACAAATACCGTCGCAACAGTTAGGGCTCCAAAGAGATCGCCCTTGCCGCTTTCATCTATCCCCGCGTGCGGCCTGAATGGCTTCTCTTCAGGTTTTTTTTCTTCTTCCTCATAACCAAGCAAAGCCTTACCAGTTATTTCAGGTTCTATCGTGTAAAGAACCAATTCACCAGTCCCCTTGCCTTGCACCACCAACTTTCCGCTTTGATAGGCAATCGCGTTAATATTCCCAGATGAGGCCTTCCAAAATGCATAGGGATGCTCAGAAAAGTCCCACGCCTTAGCTTTCAGTATGGACTCCAAACTGTTACGCTGTTCCTCGCTTAGGACGCAAACATAAGACGTGGCTTCTTCCGGATTACTGTTTTTACCTGAATAATTTGGCATGTTTTTTGCTTGTTTTTTACTGCGAAAATTAATAGTTTCTTTGGTTTTGTGAACAACTTTGAAAAACAGCATTTGTATAGCTCTGAATTATAGTATAGATTATGCCTTTAGCAAATGATTCTTCGTTTTCAACAAAAACAGAAGCTCTAAATATGAAAATAAAGATAAAAGAGATTTTCTTTTCCTTGAGCCTGATGCTATTGATCTCAGTGCTTAG
Source organism: uncultured Lentisphaera sp. (assembly GCA_964638335.1). Classification (GTDB taxonomy): domain Bacteria; phylum Verrucomicrobiota; class Lentisphaeria; order Victivallales; family GWF2-50-93; genus DYMC01. The sequence goes on from CAZXAC010000065.1 coordinate 1,055, forward strand.
CATATCCGCGCAATCTTCAGAGATTTCAGATACAAGGCTAAAAAAGATAAGCTCAGTGATAACGAGATTCGAAGAGGCCGGAGAAAATCTCTCGGACCCGGATGTGCGCTCGGCAGTGTTGAAAGAGGTCGGGAAAATTTACGCGCTGGAACCTGAATCAAAACCTAACCTGATAAGTCGAGAGGAAATAGCTAAAATAGTAAGAGAAAAAGTTCAACTTAAATTCCCAGACGATCACGTCACCTTGGAGAGACGCGCCAGCCAGACAGCTGAAAAAACATTCAGGAAAGCCAAAATTAACGACTACGTGTCGGTAACATACGAAAAGGGTTCAAAGAGCTTCAATGTTGAAGGTTATTTTTTCGGTCATGGTTCAATGGAACACAGCGTGCAAATAGGCAATAACATTGTAGCAATATTCGACCTAATTCCGGAGGACAGGGCAAAATTTGACGATAAATATCGCGAATACCTAAAGGACCAGTTCATAAGGAAACAAATAAGAGATTATTACACAAGAAAAAATGATTACAACATCCAGCTCATGAAGGAAGAGGCCAGCGAAATTGTAAAATTCAATGAGAACGCCGGCTATATTTTCACCATGGGCAAATGGATGACGCCAAAGGATCTGGCAGTATCTCTTATTGACTCAATGGTTGCTGAAAAAAGCGCTTCAGGCCTTGACATAAAAACAAGCACCCAAGATCCAAAAACGAAGAGCGTTTCTGAACTGAAGAGAAAGGCGGAAATGGACCTCCAAAAGATAAAAACAAAGTACGCCGGCATAGATGCGGACCAAGGACATGGATTGGCAACGTGGTGGATGAAACACCAAGAAGTTAACCTGCTGATAAAAGAACTCTCCGAAAACCCTCCGCAAGGAGATACGGAAACAATAATTTACGAGTCAGGCCCCATCGAAAAAATAGAGTTTTCATTTTTTCAAAACTACTTTTACAAGGTCGTCTATCATTTCAGAATCGCGGAAAATCGCGCAATGGAGATCCTTTACCAGAAAATCGTGGAAACTTATGGAAAGACGGACCAAGACAAGGAACAGGAGAGAATTGCGGCCGAGGCAGCTGCGGCAGCCGAAGAAAATCCGCCGGCGGAAGCTCCTAAGGAGGGAGAACAAGCAGCCGAACCGGAAATACCCCAAGAAATAACATTGACTTGGACAGGAAAAGAAACCGTCGGGACTCTGCACGTAAAGCTGGTACCAGACAAAAGCGCTTACTCAACATTCACTCTTACAAAAGAAAACAAAAAAATAATACCGGAAGTAACCCTCCTAATGGAAAAGGAGCGAAAGGCCAAGTCCGAAGAAGAAAAGAAAAAATTGCTTGAACAATATAAAGATTTCCAAATAAAGTAAATTGATTAAATGCCATATCTTATCTACCGCACAAACGAAGAAAAAGAAGCTTTTCAGATAGATTCTCCAATAGAAATATCTATAGGCAGGACTTCCGACAACGACATAATAATTGTTGAAGACAGCTCCGTAAGCCGCAAACATTGCATACTGAAACTCTGTGAAAACGGAGAAGCCATGCTGGAAGATCTCGGGTCCAGCAACGGCACTAGCGTAAACGAAGATCCAGTTGGACAAAAAGCCGTCCCAGTAGAAGACGGCGATATAATAAACGTAGGAAACGCCCAGTTCGTGTTCTGCGTTGAGGATCCGGAAAAATTCGCAGATACTGAAATAAGCCCGCTGAAATTGCGCTTGAGAAATAATCAAGCGGAGAAAAGCGAACAACGTCAAAAAAATCCCGTAGAAACAGTAATGATAGATAGAAAGGATTTATTCAGAGACCAGCCGCAAAGCATCATATCTCCTGAAAGCATAACAATATCCAAAGGCTGTGAAATAGAAGGCTACAGGATAATACGCGACCTCGGCGAGGGACCATACTCCAAGACCTTCCTAGCCTATCAAAAGTCCGTTGACAGGACCGTAGTCTTAAAATTGTTCAGCATAATCCAGGATTATGATATGAACACCGTGTTCAACGACTTCAAGAACGCTTTCTTCAAGATAGCCGCCACCGATGACCCAAAACTAATGCACTATTTCGACTGCGGAATATATTCAAGATACGTGTTTATGTCGATGCCGTATATGTCTGAAGGTACCGTTAGAGACATGATCAGAAGAGGAAAAATCCCTCCGGAAAAAGCTCTTTCTATAATGTCGGGCGTCGCTGATGCGTTGAACTCGATGTTAAAGCTCGCAGGAGCGGTACATCTATCAATAAATCCCTCAAATGTAATGCCTAACGACAACGGAGTTCTGCTTGTAACCGATTATGGTTTGAAACTTTGGAAATCAAAATACTGCAAAAAAAATGATTGCCCCGAGAATTGGGCAAGATATGACAGCCCTGAACTCAAGGAAGGTGAAGCCGTCGGTTACCTTTCAGATATATATTCCACCGGAGTACTCTTATCTGAAATGCTGTCTGGAACCCTGTCCAGGGAAAAAACTTTTAATCCAGATTATGCGATAAAGATGTCAAAAGCGTCAGGGGAAATATCTGAGATAATCCGCACAACTACAGAACCTTCAAAAGATATGCGAGTACAATCATATGACGCTCTTATAAGGATAATTGATCATGCGCGGAAACAATTCAAAAAGACTTCGGCTCCAGTGAAAACCGCCATAAAAGCCCCTTATCAGCCTAGAAAAATAGTTATAAAGAAAAAATCTTGAATACCCCGATTTCACTCCTGGCAATTCATAGTAAAAGCTTTAGCAACAACCGATCACTTAAGTCAAAATGAAAATTGCACGCGTAATGGTAAACCTGTCTTTGGACAGGGCGTTCGACTATCTCATACCGGAAAACTTCACCAGTTCTGTAGCACCGGGAGTCAAGGTAGAAGTGCCGTTCGGAAGAACCTTCAAAAAGGGTTTTGTTGTATCGGTAGTGGAAAATTCCTCATATCCAGCCAATAAGCTGAAAGAAATCTCCGACGTCTTCGCGGAACATCCCAAGATATCAGACCATCTGCTGCAACTCGGAGAATGGATGGCGGAATATTACTGTTGCGCAAAAGAACAGGCTGTCAGAACCCTTCTCCCGTCTCCAGTCCGGACCGGTAAAATAAAGATTAGGAAAAGGAAAAAATATTATCTGACCGATTTTAAAACCGCCGAAGAATTCATCTTTCAAAATGCAAAAAAGAAAAAAGCTCTCTGCGGAATATTAAAAAAAATTGCCTCAGAACCAGGCATATCCGAAGAAAGATTGTCAATCGAATTTAAGAACCATAAATCATATATAAAAAAATTGCTCGCCATAAATATGCTGAAGGAGGAGTCTACAGATTTTTACAGAAATCCATTCGAAGGGAAAAATGTCATCAGAAATCTTCCCCCGGAACTCACAGATGAACAAAAACAGGTCCTGGAAAAAATCTTCAACCATTACAACAAAAATCGAACGAAACCGGGCACATTCCTACTGCACGGAGTAACGGGAAGCGGCAAGACAGAAGTATATCTGCAGATATTGAAAAAAGTGCTTGACGAAGGACGTGAAGCGATAGTACTGGTCCCGGAAATAGCGCTAACCCCGCAAACAACCGAGAGATTCCGGGCGCGATTTGGAGATGATGTGAGCGTACTGCACAGCGCATTGACCGATGGAGAACGCCACGACGAGTGGATGAGAATACATCGAGGAAAAGTACGCATAGCCATCGGAGCACGTTCAGCATTGTTCGCCCCTTTCAGAAAACTCGGAGCGATAATCGTTGACGAAGAACACGAAACATCTTACAAGCAGGAAGAAAGCCCCAGATACAACGCTAGAGATGTCGCCGTAATGAGAGGCCTAATAGAGAAAGCCCTCGTAATACTCGGCTCAGCCACACCATCACTGGAATCTTATCACAATACGAAAAATGGAAAATATCAACTTTGCGAACTGAAAAAAAGAGTCGATGACAGGCTCATGCCAGAAGTCCGTATAATCGACATGAGACTAGAGTCCGCAAAAGGGGGAGCTAAATTGTTCTCTTCACCCCTTACGGAAGCAGTTAGACAAAGGATCAACTCCGGCGAACAAACCATGATATTCCTGAATAGAAAAGGATTTGCCACTCAAATGACATGCCTTTCCTGCGGATGGACGGCTACATGTCCGGAATGCTCCGTATCATATACGTATCACAAGGAGAGAAAATCCCTCTCATGCCACCTCTGCGGCGATATCGTCAAAGCCCCATCATCGTGCCCGGCATGCAACGATCAAGAAATAAGATTCTCCGGGATCGGAACGGAAAAAATAGAAAGCCTCTGCAAGGCCGTATTCAAAGGTGCGTCAATCGCTAGAATGGACGCTGAAACCATGACAGGAAGAGACAATTACGAAAAGGTGTTGAACAATTTTAGAACCGGTAAAATTCAAATCCTAGTCGGCACTCAGATGATCGCGAAAGGCCTCGATTTCCCAAACGTCACACTTGTGGGAATAGTATGCGCCGACCTCAGCTTGAGAATCCCCGATTTTAGATCTGAGGAAAGAACATTCCAACTGTTGACGCAGGTCGCCGGAAGGGCCGGACGCGGAGAACGCCCAGGAGAAGTGATAATACAGACATATTCTCCTTCCAACGCCGCAATACAATTTTCTAAAAATCACGATTACGAATCATTTTATAATTACGAAATAGAACTACGAAAACGATTCTCATACCCCCCAGAGCTACACCTGCTCTCAATACATCTCAGAGGAGAAGATGAAAATGCGCTAATCTCCGAAGGCGACCGCATTTTAAGCGAACTAAAACCATTTATCAGAGAAGACATGAAGATCAGCGGCCCAAACCCATCTCCGGTACCAAAGATAAAGGGGAAATACAGATATGCTATATTGTTCAGAGCGGCCAAACTCGCGGAAATAAAAAGAAACATAAAAAAAATCATATACTCTCAAAAAAGAGATAAAAATGTGGAGATTTACGCAAACGCCGATCCCATAAACCTAATGTAAAGTTGAACTTTCATTTGGAAGAATTAGCTTTAGGGAATATTTCAAGATGACGAAAAAACAAAAAAATATATCTTGCCCCTGCAAAAATCCGGAGCCAATACGCAGTCTGCGTTGCGGAGATGAAGTCCTGCTCAGCGGCACAATATTCACAGGCAGGGATGCTTTTCATAAAAAATTATCGTCCCTAGAAAAAGCTCCCTACTTCCTGCTTCCCGGATCCGCGATATACCATTGTGGTCCTATAGCGAAAAATGAAGGTGGGAATTTCAAGATCATCGCCGCCGGCCCCACAACATCATGGCGAATGGGACTCTATGCTCCGGAAATCATAAAAAGATTCCATGTCAAAATATTTATAGGCAAAGGAGGAATGAACCAAAAGTTCGCCGAAGCCTGCGTAAAACATGGAGCGGTTTATCTCAGCTTCCCCGGAGGATGCGCCCAATCCGCATGCAAATACTTCAGCGAAATTCGCAACGTCTATTACCTAAATGAATTCGGTCCAGCCGAAGCAGTATATGAAATATCAGTAAAAAACATGCCGCTTACCGTCACCATAGATTCCCACGGCGGAAACCTCCACGAAAAAATCAAGAATACAAGCCTGAAAAAAATATCATCTTGAAGACAAGGAAGCTATTATGAACATATTTAAGATTTTTAGAATTCCAATGACTGCCTTTATCCTTATAACCACAGTAATGGCTGCTACGTCCGATGAAAACGCCCCAGTATCCCCAGTTAAATTAATGCAAAAAGGCAGATACAAGGAAGCTTTGGCTATTTTTGAAAAGATGTCTGAAAACGGCGATGACAAAGCGATGGTGGATTGCGGAATCATTTATTACGAGGGATTAGGCGTAAAGCAAGATTACTCAAAGGCGATGGATTGGTTCCTAAAAGCTCTAGAGAAAAATAATCCCGACGCATTTTCTAACCTTGGTGTAATGCACCGCGATGGACAAAATGTACCGAAAAACAAAAAAATCGCATATTGCATCTTCCTTACAATTCATATGTGTGGTCTAGGATCAGAATCCACTCAGATGCGCTCAAATAGTTGTCTGCGTCGCCTTGTTTCCGAACTCTCCAAAGATGAAATAAAAGATTGCCTATCTAATTATACACAAGAATACGTATTTGAATATGTCAAGGCAAAGGGGAAGATGGTGGGCATACCAGATAAATACAAACCTTCAAAAGAAAATCCTGCCTTTAAAGATTTGGATTGGTGGATGGAAGGCGAACTTGACGGCTTGTACGGAGAGCCTACCGAAGAGGAGAAGAAAGCCCGTAAGGAAAGGTCCATCAAAAGACAAAAGGAATTCGACGACATGGTGCACACCTTGATTTTCCAAGTCAAATTTACTGGGGATTCTGGAGAAAATTACAAGTCATATGAATTTGTTACAGACTCATCCATTGGTTCGCATGGCATGATCGAAAAAAACTTTTCAACTGATAGGGGTAGCATGATTTACGAAGACAGCGCCTCACTATTCGTAAACAACCATCGTTTTTTGGTCATAGAAGGCAAAGATGGCAGGAATCTGGCATACGAGATAAAACATCCATCAAAACCATCCCCTTCGGATTGGAGCAACTGGCTCAAACCGATATATTCCATCAAGGACAAAGGGGGATCATTTGAGCTTATGAATGGCAATATTTCTGACAACAATGCAAGAGACATTCCACCAAATTCTCCAGAAGTCCGCTTCAAAGTGATAAAAGAATAATCGGCTCCAAACAACTTATTCCATGGAATATGCGGTCAATCTCGAGAAATAGAGCATTTGCAAAAAAAATGAAGCTTCCTTCTGGGTCAGGATAATTTTTCCTTCAGGATTTTTGCGGCGATTTGAGCGTTTGCCTTGCCTTTGCTCTTTTTCATCACCTGTCCGATAAGGAACTGAAGAACTTTATCTTTGCCAGACTTGAAGTCATTGACTTGTGATGGGAATTCAGCTATCACCTCATCTGCGAATTTCGCAATCCCTGACTCATCGCTTATCTGCGCAAGACCTTTTTCGGATATTATCTGGGAGGGATTCTTGCCTGTGGAGAATATTTCCGACAGCACATCTTTGCCTGTGGTATTTGTAATCTTTCCGGAATTTACCGAGTTCACTAGTTCAGCGAGATATTCCATTTTCACCGGACATTCCTTCACTGATATTTTTCTCGCGTTCAACTCCTTGAGGATGTCGGATATTATCCAGTTCGCAATTGATTTGGGGTTGGAACTTATCTTCGCCGCTCCATCGAAATAATCCGCAATATCCTTGTTCTGGGTCAGCACTTCGGAATCATATTCTGAAATGCCATAATCCTTTATGAAGCGCTCTCTTTTTTTCACCGGCAACTCCGGCAATGATTTTTTTATTTCCTCTATCATCCCGTCATCGATTGCGAACGGTTGCAGGTCCGGCTCCGGAAAATACCTGTAATCGTGTGCGCTTTCCTTCCTGCGCATCAGATAACTTTCACCTTTATCATCATTCCAACCTCTAGTCTCCTGATAAAGCTTCTCCCCGTTTATCAATGCCTCGATTTGGCGTGGGATTTCATATTCCAGGGAACGATGCACCGCTCGGAAACTATTCAGATTCTTGACTTCAATTTTAGTTCCAAACTCCTTTTGTCCCTCGGGCCTAACGGATACATTCACGTCGCAACGCATCTGTCCTTTTTCCATATCGCAGTCACTGATTCCGGAGTAACGCATGATCTCCTTCAGCGCCTCAAGATATGCGTAGGCTTCATCTGGAGAAGATATGTCCGGCTCACTGACTATTTCCATAAGCGGAACCCCTGCCCTGTTGAAATCAACTCCGCTTGACCTCCCAAGATGATTGAGTTTCCCCACATCCTCTTCAAGATGTATTCTGGTTATTCCTATTGTCTTTTCGGGTAGCTGTTCACCAGAGAAACCTTTGCCCGAAACATGTATCCTGCCGTTTTTGCAGAAGGGCAGATCATATTGGGATATCTGATAATTCTTTGGCATGTCAGGATAGAAATAGCTCTTGCGGTCAAACTTGCTGAAATTCGCTATCTGGCATTCGGTCAAAAGACCGGCCATGATCGTCTTTATGATCGCGGTCTTGTTCGGAGAAGGCATTACGCCCGGCAATCCCATGCAAACAGGACATACCAGCGTATTTGGGTCCTCGCCAAAACTGTTCTTGCAAGAACAAAACATCTTGCTCACAGTCTTGACCTGCACATGCACTTCCAAGCCGATTGTAGCCAAATATTTCACCCTCATAACTCCATCAAAAACTCATTTTTCGTATCTTACTAAATTCAAAGTCATCACAACAACGGGGAAAATTTCTTCATCTCTCTGTTCTGCTCAAACAAATGCGCAGTTTTCAAAAGGATATCCTCCCTCATGAAATCAGCCGTGATCTGAATTCCGATCGGAAGACCGCTGACCTGACACATACCGGACGGCACACTTATCGCGCAATTTCCCGCAAGGTTCACGGATATGGTGAAAATGTCCGACAAATACATTTGCAAAGGCGAACTCTTCGAATCGAATTCAAAAGCCGGCGTCGGTGTTACTGGCGTCAATATCACATCACAGCTCTTAAACGCATCTTCGTAGTCCTTCTTTATCAATGTCCTTGTCTTCTGAGCTCTGAGATAATATGCGTCGTAGTATCCACTGCTCAAAACGAACGTCCCGAGAAGTATTCTCCTCTTTACCTCCTCGCCGAACCCAGCGCCGCGAGTCCTAGTATAAATTTCGGATAACTTGTCGCTCTTTTCCCTCAATCCATACCTTATGCCGTCGAATCTTGCGAGATTCGCGCTTGCCTCGGCGGTGGCAATAACGTAATATGAGGAAACCGAATATTTCCAGTGGGGCAAAGAAACTTCCTTTATGCTGGCGCCAAGGCTTTTTAAAAGCTCTGCGCTATCTTTAAGATTTTTTCTTATCGAATCGTCAAGGCCTTCGCATTCGACGCATTCCGAAGGGATTCCAACTCTCATTCCCTCTATGGAATCCGCTTTTGACACGATATCCGCGAAATTCGCAAACTTGCCGCCGAGCGACGTGCAATCCATGGGGTCGCGACCGCTTATCACATCAAGCATTATTGCCGAATCTAAAACCGAATTAGTGAACGGTCCTATCTGATCCAATGAGGACGCAAAAGCCACAAGACCGTAGCGCGAAACCATTCCATAACTTGGCTTGAGTCCTACGACTCCACAGAAGGCGGCAGGCTGTCTGATTGATCCACCAGTGTCGGACCCGAGCGCCGCCGGCGCCATTGAAGCGGCAACACTGGCGGCAGAGCCTCCACTCGACCCACCCGGCACACGTTTCGTATCCCACGGATTTGCCGTTTTAAGAAATGCGCTGTTCTCGCAGGAGGATCCCATGGCGAACTCATCCATATTTGTCCTTCCAAAGGGAATCATACCGGCAGATTTCAGCTTTTTAATCACCGTCGCATCATATGGAGACACGAAGTTTTCAAGTATTTTCGAAGCGCATGAGCAACGCTCCCCTTCAACTGAAATATTATCCTTCATGGCTATCGGTATTCCGTCGTAAGGGCTTAGCTCCTTTCCAGCCTTTCTGCGCGCATCCGAATCATCCGCGGCTTTCATGATCCGTTCTTCATCAATCTTCAGGAACGCATGCACGATCGGATCTCTTTCGCGGGCAAGTTCCAAAAAGCTGGCGCATAAAGACTTGGAACTCTCATCTCCGGTTTTCAGCAGTTCAGCGATCTCCGCAATACCTATATTTTTAGCCAGCGCCATCTTATTCTTCCTCCTCTGGCAGGACTGCGGGAACTTTCACCAGTTCGGAATCAACCGTCTCGGGGGCGTTAGCAAGCATGCTGTCTCTTGGGAACGAAGCTGTTGAAATATCTTCCCTAAATACGTTCTTTAAATCAGAACTGTGGTCCATCGGCAGAACACCCTCAAGGTTCAGCGAGGCAAGCTCCTCCACGTAAACTACTATTTCCGCGAGATTGGACTGGATCTTCTCTTTAGCCTTCTCGTCCAGTTCCAGTCTTGCGAGATTCGCAATTGCCCCAACATCAAAATCTGATTTCTTGTTCATCATAAAAACCGAAGTTCAAATTAACATAACTGAAAAATAGTTCGTTATTATAGTCCGTATCCGTAGAAAAAAAACTAAGCAAACTTGTCGTAGAATATGTTTTTTTCCTGCATTCCATGCTCCTTCAGGACTTTTATGGAGGCATCTATCATCCCAGGACTTCCGCATAGGTATCCTTCTGCGGCAGACAGGTCCGAGCATTTTCGCGCCACGGCCATTGTGACAAGCCCAGTCTCACCCTTCCATCCCGAATCCGCTTCCGGCTTCGACACAACGGGAATGAATTCAAAATCATGAAGAGTGTTTTCAAATTCCTTCATTTCATCTAGGAGGCACAAGTCGGATATCGAGTTGGCTCCAAAGAAAAATTTAGCCTTACGTTTGATTCCCTTATTTTTCATCTCAAACAACATGCATCTTATCGGGGCTATGCCAGAACCTCCGGCTATAAATATCATTTCAGAGCCAGTATCGGAGATCTTGAATTCCCCGTAAGGACCATTGAACTTTGCGGAATCTTTCTCTTGGAGAAAATTGAAGCAGTATGTGGTACATATCCCTCCGGGGACAAGTCGGATTATGAGTTCCACTACGC